>JBKDZY010000377.1:0-4656 GCA_047971765.1 Hyphomicrobiaceae bacterium
CATGTTTCGGAGCGGGTGCAGATGGATGGACGATCGTGGCCGTACCCCATCCACTCCCCGATTGCGCATTGGAGCTTGTCGGGATCGCAATCAAGACGATTAGCATGCACGCACACGCCAGGATTGCATGTGCGCGCGTCAGCAGCCGCTTCGCTCTTCCCGCTCTCGTTCCCACCGACATGCCAGGCGCTACGAGCCTCCCCCCTGGAACATAATTGGTACAAAAAATGCTGATCAAATTCCGGTTTCGACCGCTGTGGTTTGACCTTTCTGTCTTTTATTCAATGTCATACGTGGTTGTCCCTGGTATCGTTAACTACTTCTTGAGTGATTCGGGCGCTCAATCTCAAGAGGGGTGTCTTGGTTTGGACATCGTATAGCCTTGCCATAGTCGTGTAGCACCCCTAAAGTCCAGCGCGTGCCTCGTCGCGCCTGATTATGTGTCGTTGAAGAGAGCCCGATCTGCAACTCGTGATGTATGGTCGTCACAGGTGCCCAGCACCGGCGATGCTTGCCGAGGGAACCGATCTGGTCCTGTGTGCAACGATATGTGAGCTTGCGCGTAACAGACGATATTGTCGCTGGTGAGAACCGGTCGGCGGCTTTTCTGGCCCGTATTAGGGTCTGTTAGAGCTTATGTTCTGTCTGATTGTGGTGCGCAAAGAATTCGCAGCCAGGTTGCGGGGAGCCCTCAAGGGCGCGACCGACGCCTTGGCAGGACAGACGGGAAATGGGGATTGTCCCCTTTTGCAGCGTCCGTCCGCGGCTTCCAGTTTGGGCTGACCGCTTGCGGGAGGCTCAGTGCGAGCCTGTGGTGGCTCGCACAAGAAAGGTCGCATGAGACAACGGAACGACATACAATTCGTCGATATTCGGCGCGATACCAGAGGCCAGTCGGACCGCGCCTCGATGCATGATGCATCGACAAGCTGGTTCCGGGCAGGCGCTGGCGCCTCGGCGAAGCCGTTCCAGAGACATTCAACAACTTACAGTCAGTCCGCAGTCCGGGGTGATCGGAGGGCTAGAGGCCCCATCGCCCGAGACCCAAGGCCGCCCTGCGGCTGCGGCAGGAAACAGCTTCGATGGAAAAGAACAGAATGCTCATCGATGCCACCCACCCGGAGGAGACCCGGGTGGTGGCAGTCAGGAATGGTCGTGTAGAGGATTTCGATTTCGAGTCAGCGGCACGAAAGCTGCTTAGAGGAAATATCTATCTCGCCAAGGTCACACGGGTCGAACCGTCGTTGCAGGCCGCGTTTGTCGATTATGGCGGCAACCGTCATGGCTTCCTGGCGTTCAATGAAATTCATCCCGACTATTATCAAATCCCGGTTGCTGACCGAGAGGCCCTGAAGCAGGAAGAGGCCGACGCCGACGCCGCAGAAGAGGCGGAGGTGGAGGCCCGGGCCCGGTCGCGCGATTCCCGGCGGCGTCGCCGAGGACGCGGAGAGCGTCCAGGAACGGGTGAACAGCCGAATGTGGGTGACCACCGGTCTGGTGGTGATGGAAAGCGCGGCCGGTCTGCGGCGCAGCGCACACATCGCAATCGTGCCCATGTCCGCCAGTCGGATGTGACCGAGCAGGCAGACGTGGTCGAAGGGAACGGTGAAGACGGCGAGGGCGTGAAGCTCCTGCAGCCGATCGGTGCGCCGCCGGTTCCGGCCATGCCACGTCCTGTGCCGGGCGCTGCCGCAGAGGTCCGGGAAGACAAGGCGCCGGATGAAGTTGTCGCCGAGGGCAGCAGCGCCGAGGACGAAGTCGCTGACGATCGGCATCACGATGGTCATGATCACCACGACGACGGCCATGATGACGATGGCGATCGCTCGGTCGATGACGACGAGGATGCCGATGACGCGGTTTCCGCCGACAGCTCGGAGGATGATCTCGTCGAGCACGTTGGCAGTGATGACGATGCCCTGGAAGAGGTGCCGGAGCGCACGCGGCGCCGCGCCCGGCAATACAAGATCCAAGAGGTCATCAAGCGGCGTCAGATCCTGTTGGTGCAGGTGGTCAAGGAAGAGCGTGGCAACAAGGGCGCTGCGCTTACAACCTATATCTCACTCGCCGGCCGCTACACGGTTCTGATGCCCAATACCGGCCGTGGTGGCGGGATCTCGCGGAAGATCACGCAGCCGCAGGACCGCAAGCGCCTGAAAGCGATTGCCGAGGATCTCGATGTGCCGGAGGGCATGGGGCTCATCATCCGCACTGCCGGTGCTGCGCGTACAAAGCAGGAGGTCAAGCGCGACTACGAATACCTGCTGAGGCTTTGGGAAAGCGTGCGCGAGGTCACCTTGTCCTCGACTGCGCCATGCCTCGTCTATGAGGAAGGCAGCATCGTCAAGCGGGCGATCCGCGATCTCTATTCGAAGGATTTCGACCAGATCGTCGTGGCCGGCAAGGGCGCGCACCGCGAAGCCCAGGATTTCATGGAAATGCTGATGCCGGGCAGTGGCGGGCACGTTGCGGCCTACCGCGATCCGGAGCCTCTGTTTGCCCGTCACGGTGTCGAACGTCAGCTCAACGCGCTGTTCAGCCCCTATGTGACGCTCAAGTCGGGTGGCTACATCGTCATCAACCAGACCGAGGCATTGGTGTCGGTCGATGTGAACTCGGGCAAGTCGACGCGCGAGTTCTCGATCGAGGAAACGGCGCTCAATACCAACATCGAGGCTGCCGAAGAACTTTCCAGGCAGCTCAAGCTGCGCGACCTGGCGGGTCTCATCGTCGTCGATTTCATCGACATGGAGGAGAAGCGCAACAATCGCACGGTCGAGCGGCGCTTGAAGGACGCCCTGCGGCATGACCGGGCGCGCATCCAGGTTGGCCGGATCTCTCATTTCGGGCTGCTCGAAATGTCGCGCCAGCGCCTCAGGGCGGGTGTGCTCGAGGGGTCGACATCGCAGTGCCCGCACTGCCAGGGGACCGGCATCATCCGGTCGATCGAGTCGGTCGCGCTTGCTGTCCTGCGTGGGCTTGAGGATCATTTGATCAAGCAGACATCTTCGCTGGTTGCCGCGACCACTGCCGAGGTGGCGCTCTACATCCTTAATCACAAGCGGACCTATATCGTCGACATGGAACGCCGCTACGGCGTGCAGGTCCGTGTCGAAGCCAGCGATCGGATGCACGGGGCAAACTTCGAAGTCGAACGCTTTGCGGCTCCGGTCGAGCAGATCAAGGCATCGGCTGCGGTCAGCATGGAATGGGGTTTCGACCGCGACACCGATCATGACGACCGTGACGACGCCGACGAGGAACAGACCAGCCATCGTCTCGACGAGAGTGCGGACGGGGATGGGGAGCGCCGGGGACGGCGTCGCCGGCGTCGCCGGGGGCGGCGTGATCGTGAGGGCGAGGCCAGAGAGCAATCGGCATCGGAACCGGGCGAGCAGTTTGCCATTGGTCGCGATTACGATGAAGAGCAGAATGGCGACCAGGTCCAGTCCGCCGATGCGGCGGACGACGACACAGACGACGAGCATGGCGAGCGTGATGGTGGCAAGCATGCCTCGGAAGATGGCGAGTCGCGGGGCGGCCGGCGTGGCCGTCGGCGTGGCCGCAGAGGTGGCCGCTCGCGGCGCCGTGAGGGACAAGGTGCCGGCGGTGACATGCCGGTCAGCCTCGATGATCCAGACCGGCACGAGTGGGGGATTGCGGACATCGCGCGTCCTGGTGCCGAACAACCGAGTGCGGAAGATGCTGACATCTATACGTCCGGCCGAGACCAGGGAGCTACCAGGCGCTCGTCCATTGTCGAGACGGTAGACGATCCGGCGAATTTCTCGGCTTCTGACGAAGCGGTTCGTCTGGCCGTGCGCCTGGCAGGTGGCGGAGGACGGGACGACAAGTGGCGTCGCCGCGGTTCCGGCCGTCGTAGACGGTCGGGCGATCGATCTCGCCAGACCCAGCAGCAGGAGCGGACGGCGTCCGCGATGGCCGGGCAGGCCGCAGCTGGCGGCATGTTGAAGGCGCTTGTCGCTCCGCCGGTTCCCGCGCCGATCCGTATTCGCATACCGCAGCCGCCGATTGCGGCCATGGTTCATGCGCATGAGCAGGTGACAGAGGTTCTGGAAGTGCGGAGTGTGACCACACTTAATGGCGCCAATGGTGTTCATGCGGAGGATGACGCGGCCGTCGGCGTGGTCTCTAACGGCAAGATTCCCGCGCCGCCGTCAGCGCCCGCACCGGAAACGCTTGCGTCTAAAGAGCCGCCTCGTCCAGCCCGCAAAGGCTGGTGGCAGCGGCGGTTCGGTGGCGAATAGACCAATTTCGGCATCGGCAAAGCTTGAGACGGTCTGGCTTGCGTTCAAGGTGAGCTGGTCTTGGGTCATCCCAAACGAGAGCGGGCCCCGAAAGGGGCCCGTCCTGCTTTCCGGCCTGTGCCGATTTCGCTGTGTGCCGCCCTGGACCCGTTGATGACGGTCAGTAGTCGTTGGTCAACGTCTGTTTCGGGCCGATGCCGCGGAAGAATTTCTGGATGAAGCCCTTGTCGCGCATGTAGGCGGGGGTTTCGTTGTGGGCGTAGTCAACCACTCGGCCGTCCTTCATGCCGTAGTTGGAAATCCTGGTCACGCTGCCGATCTGATTGAAATAGACAGCTACAACCTTGCGCTCGACTTCGTCCGCCTTGAAAAAGGCCGTCTGCTTCTT
>JBKDZY010000378.1:0-1705 GCA_047971765.1 Hyphomicrobiaceae bacterium
GCGAGATTGCCCCGCTGCGTTATGATCGACATGTCTGGGCCTCCGTTTAACGTCCAGTCGCGTTAATTTATCACATATCACATCTGATGCATGCCACCAAAACGAACCCCGGAATCCTTGGGGTCATGCCCCTCGGCAAGCAGAGCCCGAATGGCTTGAATCGGGTGGGGCGGGTTGTGTCCTGACATCAGCTTGACCTGCGAGCGGCAGGAATAGCCCGTAGCCATCACCACGGTATCGTCTTCGGCGCGCGCCAGCGCCGGTTTCCAGCTCATCGCGTAGAGTTTTTCGGACATGGCGCGGTTGCGAACCTCGTGACCAAATGTGCCAGCCATGCCGCAGCAGCCGGTATCGGCCACAGCAAGCTCCACGCCCAGCCCTGCAAAGACGCTCTGCCACTGGCTGATGGCGAGAGGTGCATTTGTCCGCTCCGTACAATGGATCATCAGCAGATGGCGCGGCCGGGGGGCCGACGAGGGACGAAGACGGTCGAGCCGCGCGGCCAGCCATTCCTGCGGCAGCCGGATATGGGCGCGCATCCCTGTGGCTCCATATTCGCTGCGATAGGCAAGCGTCATGGACGGGTCGAGGCCGACCAGCATGACGCCTGTTTCGGCGATCC
Organism: Hyphomicrobiaceae bacterium; assembly: GCA_047971765.1. Taxonomy (GTDB): domain Bacteria; phylum Pseudomonadota; class Alphaproteobacteria; order Rhizobiales; family Hyphomicrobiaceae. The sequence continues at coordinate 623 of JBKDZY010000378.1, forward strand.
GGTCGAGGTGCCCGGCAGTCCGCCGTGCGACCCTTTCGAACGCACCGAGATAACCGTGCACATGCAGCGCCTTGCCGTTGACGAGCGGTGGCGCGATGAACGGATGAAGGCCCAGATGCCTCGCCACCTCGACCGCGTCGATGAGCACCTGCGGATCGAAGTGTTCGGTAAAGGCATCAGGGATGAAGACGACCGCATCGGCCCGTTCGGCCATGCCAAGGCGGGAAAGCGCCCGAGGTGTGGCGATGGGAACATGGTGGCGGGAAAGTTCGCGGCGCGCGGAGAGTGGTGCGAGCGCCGGCAGGCCGGTGAGCCCCGCTTGGGCCATGACCGCCTTGCCGAGGCCGGAGCCGATGATGAGGTTATAAAGCGGGCGCAGGCGCGCCATCAGAGGCAGCATCGTCTCGATCGTTGCGACAATCGGATCCTTCAGCGGCCGCAGATAGCGCCCGTGATAGAGTTCGAGAAACTTCGCCCGGAAAGCAGGCACGCTCACCTTGACGGGACATTGCCCGGCGCAGGCCTTGCAGGCAAGGCAGGTGTCCATCGCCATGCGCACCTCATGGGAGAAGTCGTCACGATTGGCGGGGTTGAAGCTGTTCCAGACCCGCAGCGGAAGCCCGAGCATGGCAAGCCAACCACGCAGCCGTGCTGCCTCGCTGCGCGGATCGGTGCCGCTTTCCGACAGCCGGCGCAGCCATTCGCGCATCAGTGAAGCGCGACCCTTGGGCGAGAAGCGCCGATCGCGCGTTGCCTTGTAGGAGGGGCACATCTGGGTGTCGGCCTCAAAATCGAAGCAGGCACCGTTGCCGTTGCAATAGGCGGCATTGTCGAAGGCGGCGCGGATATCGTCGCCGATCTCGCTGTCGAGTGCGCCGCGGAAGGTCACCGCGTCGATCTTCGGCAAACTCTCACCGGCCGGCGCGACGATCTTGCCGGGATTGAGCTGACCAAGCGGATCGAAGGCCGCCTTGATCTCCTGAAGGCGCGGATAGAGGGGGCCGAAGAAGTCCGGCACATATTCCGAGCGCACACCCTTGCCATGCTCGCCCCACAGCACGCCACCATATTTGCGCGTGAGCG
>JBKDZY010000379.1:0-1540 GCA_047971765.1 Hyphomicrobiaceae bacterium
AGAGCCACTGTACCGGGCGCTACAGTCGTCGGCGGGCCGGACGCCGTCTGGTAGCCGCCAGAGAATGCATCACGATACGTGAAGAGCATCGTTGCGAGCCCGCCGGCCTCAACGAGGATGATTGCTGCAGCGGCCATTGTGGCATAGCGCACGGCCCCTGGCGTCGGGCTGGCAAAAAAATCACCGATCGCCGCCAGGATCCCGCGACTCTTCGCCCGCGCCCCTGCCCGCGCCATCGCCGTCTCAGCGGTGATGGTTGCGAAGATCGCGTCGCAAGAGCGCGCGGACGGCAAACCCAGCGCCTCGTTGGCACTGACGCTCGCCGCCCTCTCCTCGCGCGCCAGCTCGATGTGCTCGGCAAAGTCAGGATTGCGCTTCAGGTAGGCGTCCACGCGCCCCGCATCGTGCGAGGAAAGTCGCCCCGTGACGTAGAACGGGACCAGCATCTCGATCTCTTCACGCTCGCTCAGTTGTCTTTTCCGCTCAGTCATGGCCAACCTCGATCGATGCCCTTGGCGCGCATCAGCTCAGACAACTTCCTGCGCGCATGGTAGAGGCGCGTCTTCACGGTATTCGGCGGAATGCCAACAATCTCGGCGACCTCATTCACCGACATCTCGTGGTAATAAACGAGATCGAGGATCTCGCGATGCTCGCTGGAAAGCGCCTCAAGGCACCGGCGCAGTGCCGCGGCCTTGTCCTGCTTCTGGGCGATGACTTCAGGATCATCACCCCCATCGGCAATCCGGGCGGCGGCATCCTCGTCCCAGCCTAGCTCACGGCGCTTGCGCAGACGGGAGATGGCACGGTTCCTGGCGATGGACAAAAGCCATGTGCCAACCTGTGAGCGCCCCTCGTATCGTCCGGCATGGCGCCAAACCTCCATGAACACTTCATTGACCAAATCCTCCGCCAGCGCCTCGTCACGAACAAGCCGCACGAGGAAACGGAACAGCCGAATCTGATGGCGGGCGATCAACGTGCGCAGTGCCAGTTGATCGAATTTGGCAATGCGACCAATCAGAGTGGCATCGTTGGCCGAAGAAGTCATATAGGCCTCACCCGACGCCCGGCATCCGCAGCTTTGTCGCGGTGTCGCGCAAAATGGTTCATGGCGCCATCAAAGGCTGGCTGCTGGCCTGCCGGAAGATTGAGAAGTTTCATTAAAAACAATGAATTATAATGCATTGCGTCGCGTCCACAGGCAGCGGCAGGCAAGGCGCCGACGCGCTCCCTCATCCAAACTGGCCGGGCCAGCGGGATCTCCACGGCGCCACCAGACCCGTATCCTGGGGGGCATGAAGCGGTGAGGCAACCGGCAAGCGGAACTACAAGCTGATCAAGGGGCTGGCGCTGGCGCTCTTGCCTGCCCATCAAGGCCGCCCATCAAGGGGCCGATTGACGAACATCGGGAACTGCCTCCCGGGGCCGCAAATTGCGCGCGTATGGCGCCCAAACCGACGCTGCAGGCCGGCCCTCAAGGTGGGCACAAGACTTTCACCCGCGCGCCGCCGGATCGTGAAAAAACCTTGCAAATCAA
>JBKDZY010000380.1:0-3393 GCA_047971765.1 Hyphomicrobiaceae bacterium
AACCTGGATCGTGCCATCACCCCACGCCCTTACGCTCATCATGGCAACGGGATGCTGCCTGTTCGTGGCCTACCCCTTCGGCGTTGTCGCCATGCGAACCGGAGAAATCCCGGTTGTCGCCCCCTTCCGGTACGCGACACTGCTCGGCGCGCTGATCTACGGTTACGCGTTGTGGGGCCACATTCCCGATCCGGTCTCCATGGTCGGCATCGTCATGATCGTCGGCGCCGGCCTCTACACCATCTATCGCGAGCGCGTGTCCTCCCGCGAGGTGCTCGCGGCCAAACCCAAGGTTCTCAAGGAGGTGTCTGCATGAAGAACCCCATGAAAGACAAGATCCGGAGCGGCCAACCGGCGCTCGGCGCCTCCTTGATGTTTCCCTCGCCGCAGATCGTCGAGATGCTGGCCTATGCCGGGTTCGACTGGGTGCTGATCGACTGCGAGCACGGTTCCATCGGTCTCGCCGACGTCGAGGTGATGGCCATGGCGGCCGACGCCAGCGGAATCACGGCCATCGCGCGACCCAGGAGCAATGCCGCGTCCGACATTCAAGCGGTCATGGATCGCGGGGTGAAGGGCGTACAGATCCCGCACGTCAACAGCCGCGCTGATGCGGAGCGCGCCGTCAGCGCCGTCAAGTTCGGGCCGGGCGCAGGCCGCGGGTTGGCCGCGGGCACCCGGCCGGACAGATGGGGCCTCGGCGCGCGGCTGCCTGATTTCGTCGAGCAGCAGAACGCAGGCTCACTCGTCTGCATCCAGATCGAACACCAGGACGCCGTCGCCAACATCGACGAGATCCTGGCTGTCGAAGGGATCGACGTCTTTTTCATCGGACCCTCTGACCTGTCACAGTCGATGGGCTTTCCCGGAAATCCAAAGGCACCGCCCGTCGCCAGGGCCATTGACGAAACGCTGGCGAAGATCGTCGCGGCAGGCAGGACACCCGGCATGCCCGCAACAACCGAGGCGCTGCCAGAGGTGATCGGCAAGGGATGCCGCTATATCTACAATCACCTGCCGCGCATCATCGGTGCAGGTGCCAAGGCCTATCTCGACGCCAGCGCCAACTGACCCCGCGCCAGGACCATGGGGGGCATACAGTCAGGGGCGGCAGGAGCGTTGCCAGCCCGCCCCCGCGGAAGCGCCTGGACTGAAGCCGGTACGGCCCGTCAGCACAAAACCGTCATCGGCACAACTTCGCGCGAATGATGCACTCCCGCCCAAGGCTGCCGCCCTTGTAGCATTTCTCGCGATAATGGCTTACGCGATAACCCGCAGCGGCCTGGCCGACCTTGGTGTTGGTGGTGATCCAGGCGAACCACATGCTCCAGTCCGTGGCCTGCAGGACAGCCTCCCACGCCTGGAACTTGGCGCTGGCGACGGTCCCGCCTGTTCCCTTGCCGCCCTTGTCGACACACGAGGCGGCATGAGCCGACGAGACTGAAACGGCCAGCCCCAGGGCCAGCGCAACCGCAGTCGCGGAAAAACGTCCACGCATCGTTGAAGTCCCCTTGCAAAACAACCAATGCGCCATGGTTGGCCATGGCTACGCGGAACTTCAAGTCGCGAACGCCGCCCGCGCCTCCGAACACGAAAAGACCGGTGCGCTTTTGCACCGGTCATGGCTATCACGAAAGCGTTTCAGGTTCATGGCGCTTCCTTTCCAAGTGGAAACGCCCAGGCCGCGACCGCGGCTCAGGCAGCCAGCACCACGCCCACCCAGAACCAGGCCTTTGGCTCGATGGGGTAGGCCGGAAGCGCGTTGTCGGTCACAGTTTGAACGGCACCACCTTCTGTTCCTGCCGCCCGAGACCTTCGATGGTGAGGCTCATGACATCGCCCGCCTTCAGGAAGGTCGGCGGGGTCATGCCAAGGCCCACACCGGGAGGCGTACCCGTTGTCACCACGTCCCCCGGCTCCAGGACCATGAACTGCGACACGTAGTGCAGGATGAAATCGCACTTGAAGATCATCGTGCTGGTCGAGCCCTTCTGCATGGTCTTGCCATTCACCTCCAGCGACATGCCAAGATTGTTCACATCCTTCACTTCGTCGCGCGTCACCAGCCACGGCCCGAGCGGCCCGAACGTCTCGGCGCACTTGCCCTTCATCCATTGCCCGCCGCGCTCGATCTGGAAATGCCGCTCCGACACGTCATTGCAGATGGTGTAGCCCGCGATGTGGCTGCCTGCGTCCTTCAGATCGACATACCGGGACCGCTTGCCGACCACGAACGCGATTTCCAGTTCCCAGTCGAGCTTGGTCGACTCCCGCGGGATCATGACGTTGTCGTTCGGCCCGCAGATGCAGTTGGTCAGCTTGTAGAAGATGATCGGCTCTTTCGGGATGTCCTGGCCCGCTTCCTTTGCGTGATCGGCGTAGTTGAGGCCGATCGCCATGAAATTTCTGACATTGGCAACCGGTGGCCCAATCCGGCTGCCCGCCGGCGCCTCCGGAAGGGTCGCCGGGTCGATCGCCTTCAGCGTTGCCAGCGCAGCATCCGAAAGCACATGGCCATCGATATCGGAAACATGTGCGGACAGATCACGAATCTTGCCCGAGTTGTCGACAAGGCCGGGCTTCTCGGCGCCAGCGGGACCGAAACGGCAGAGTTTCATGGGCGTTTCCTCGATGTTTCGTTGTTCGCAGAAAATATCTATGCGTAGGCCGCTACCGCCCGGGAGTCCAGATGGAACGGGCCTCCATGAAGGTTCCCGGTCATCCGGTGCGCCGCCCTCGCGGAGCACCCAGCCGAAGGCTGATACGGCACGTGAGCGCGAGCAACCCGAACCCCGAGAGAGGCTTGCCGGAATTCGTCTATTGCACGCTGCCCGGCATCACCGCCCGCGCAATATCATCCGTTGCCCCGGTCGCCATCAGGTAGCCCGTGGCCACCATGACCAGGGCCACCGCCAACCAGAACACCGGACGTGTCCGCCGCCACAACATAAGGTACGCCAGCACCATCAGCGGCAGCGCGACGATGAACGCCCCGGCGATCTTGGCGGAGACCATCAGGCTCCTCCGCCGTCCGTCTTCAGCCAGGCCGCACAGCACGCTTTCGCCAGCTCGCGAACGCGGAGGATATAGCTCTGCCGCTCGGTCACCGAGATCACACCGCGCGCATCCAGCAGGTTGAAGATGTGCGACGCCTTGATGCACTGGTCATAGGCCGGCAGCGCCATCAGGTGCCGCCCGCTCTCCTCGGCCGGCTCACCGGCTGCCAACAGCGCCTGACATTCCGCCTCCGCATCACGGAAATGACGCAGCAGCATTTCCGTATCGGCAAATTCAAAATTGTAGCGCGAATACTCCTGCTCGGCCTGCTGGAACACGTCGTTATAGGTCAGCTTGCGCGCGTCGTGACGTCCGTTGAAGTTGAGATCCCAGACC
>JBKDZY010000381.1:0-7267 GCA_047971765.1 Hyphomicrobiaceae bacterium
AGTGGTGAACGTAGTCGAACTCCTGCCAGGTCGCGGGATCTCCGGGGTTGCCCTGCTGGCCGATGAACCACGGCTGCCACGGGGCGACCGAAGAAATCACCGGAACCTCTTCCGCCTCTGCGATGGTGCAGACCGGGTTCGTGGTTTCGGGCGTCGAGGCGACGCAGATCAGGTTCACCTCGTCGCGCACGATCAACTCGCGAGCCACGTCGGCCGCGCGGTTGGGGTTCGACTGGCTGTCTTTGACCACGACCTCGACGTTCAGGCTCTGATCCGCCGCCGTCTTGATGAATTGCGCGATCATGTAGTTGTCGGCTTCGGAAAACGCCGAGAGCGGTCCCGATTGCGGACTGACGTAACCGATCTTGATCGGGCGACCCTGGGCTAGGGCCGGCAGCGCCAATGAGGATGCGGCAGCCGCCGCACCCGATTTCAGAAGATTTCGTCTTGTAAGCATCTTGTCTCCTCCCTGATGCGGTTGTGTTTAATCAGTCCGTTGGCCTCGCGCCCTCCCAGGCGCGTTGCAGCAGCTCCCGGATCGCCGGGCGTTCCACGGGGCGCGGGTTCCAATAGGGGTTTTGCGTGGCCAGATCGGCGGCCCTGTCCAAGTCCGTCTCGCGCAGGCCCAGATCTTTCAACGCCAGAGGCGCACCCAATCGTTTAGCGAAGTCCCACAGCCCCGCCCCCAGATCGCCTCCGAACAACTCGGCGAGATGCCGGGTTTCGACCTCGGCCGCGGGCGCGTTAAAGGCCGCCGTATGCGGCAACATGATCGCGTGGGTTTCCGCGTGGGGCAGATCGAAGGATCCTCCCAGCGTGTGACAAAGCTTGTGGTGCAAGGCCATGCCGACAGTGCCCAGCACTGTCCCGCATAGCCACGAGCCATAGAGCGCCTGTGTGCGGGCCGTGATATCCCAAGGGTCTTCCACGATGACCATCAAGGCGTCGCGCAAGGCGCGCACCCCCTCGACCGCTTGCAGCGAGGACACCGGGTTGCAATCCTCCGCGTACACCGCCTCGAGCGCGTGGGCCATCGCGTTCAGACCCGAGGTCACGCTCATCGCGACCGGCAGGCCCAAGGTCAGGTCCGGGTCATAGATGACGACCTCGGGCAGAACCCGTGCGTCCCGCAACGTGGTTTTCAGCCCGCCCTCGGTCTGACCCAGGATCGGCGTCACCTCCGACCCGGCATAGGTCGTTGCCACCACGATCTGCGGACAGTCGCTCCGATAGGCGATCGCCTTGCCAAGCCCGATGGTCGAGCCACCGCCCAGGGCTACCACGCAATCGGCGTTGGCCTGATCATAGGCCCCCACAGCCTGTTGCGTTACCGAAACGGGTGTATGCATCGCTGCCTGCGAGAACACACCCGCCGCCAGATCCCCAAGTTGCGCAGCCAATGCTTGCGCGTCGCCTTTCTGGAACGGTGTCGACAGGATCAGAGCCCGGGCACAGCCTTGGGCGCGGATTTCTTCTGCGACCTTGGCCAGAGTCCCCTGCCCGAACACGATGCGGGCAGGGTTCAGGTTGCATGTGAATGCTTGCATCATGGTTGGCAGCCTGCTCACTCGGCTGCCAAGGCAGGTTCGCCGGTCAGATGCAGTTCTTTCATCACCTTGGCGAAGCGCGCCTGCAATGCCTCGGGGCTGTTCGCCGTGACAGCAACATAGAAGTCTGGGCGGATCAGCACGTATTTGGCGTCGATCTCGTCTAGCCATGCCTTGAACGTGCCTTCGACATCCACCACGTCGCGCGCACCGCCGGGGGCACAGACCTGCACCGTCATCCCTTCAAGCGAGGCCAACTCAACGCGCTGAGCTTCGGTGATTGCCTCGGCCGGATCGGCCTCATAACCCAGCAGAACCCAGCCCTGCCCCACGGCCTGATCAAAGCGGTCCCGTTTGCCGTTCGCCTCGACAACGCCCTGCACAGCCAATTCACCCGCATGGGCGCTATCAGAGCACCAGGCCCCCTGCCCCAGCTGGCAGATATCCGTCGGGACCGGTGCGTTACCCCGCTTTGCCAGCTCGGCAATCATGCGCGCATCGCGCTCGGCTGCCTCTTGTTCATCCGCGATGCAGATGATCTGGCCCAGCTCCTGGCTGAAGTTGATGTAATGCTTGGCGTGCTCTTTGCGCTCGGTCGTGTAGCTGTCCAGAACGTCCAGCCCGTATTTGCCCTCAAGCACCCCGTTCAGACGCCAGGCCATGCCCACGGCATCCCGGACACCAGCGCACATGCCTTCGCCCGCAAAGGGCGGCATCAGGTGGGCCGCATCGCCACCGATCATGCAGCGCCCCTTGTTCCACTGCTTGGCCCAACGGGCCTGGAACCGGTAGACGGCACTGCGCTCAAGCTCAGAGTTTTCCGGTGTAATTCCCCAAGGCGCGAGCAGTTCCCATGCTTTTTCAGGTTTCTGCATCTCTTCAATGTTTTCGCAGGGTAACAGCATGTATTCCCAACGGCGGCGCGCCGCGCCTTTGGGGTCAGGTCCCGGACCACCAGGAACGATGGTGGTGGGGCGTTTGGGGTCGCAAAGCTGCCACTGCGCCGGATCGGGTTGACGTGCTGCGACATAGTCGAAATCCGGGATCATATCGAGGATCAGCCAGTCGAAGAAATAACCCCTGTCCTCGTTCTCGATGCCGAGGCTTTCCCGTACGAAGCTGTTCGCGCCATCGGTCCCGGCACAGAATTTGGTCCGGATCACCTTGCGGTCTCCGTCGGGTCCGTATTCCTCTGGGTTCTGTTTAAGGGACAGCGTGACGCCGTCGGCAGCCTGCTCCAGGCCGACACCTTCCCATCCACGCAGGATCTTGATGTCAGGCAGCGTCGCCGCAATTTCCAGCAGGCGTTTTTCCATCAGTGGCTGGTTGAACCAGTAACGCACCCGCCAGCCGCTGGCCGACTGGCTCTGCCAGTCGACAATGCTCAGGTTCTCACCATCGCGGTTCTTCCAGTAGTACAACTCATCATGGAAGCTGATCGCGTCGTCGTTTTCGGAATCGATACCCAGAGTGGCGAAAATCCGCGCGATCTCATGGTCATAGGTGACAGCGCGCGGCAGTCCGTAATGGGTCGTCCAGCGCTCGATCAAGGTGACCTTTTTGCCGCGCTGACCCAACAGAATCGCCAGCAATGTCCCCACCGGCCCCGCGCCCACGATGGCTACATCGGTGTCAAAACTATCCTTCGCGGATGAAACGCTCATTCTCTCTCCTCCTCGCGCCGGTGGCCTCTCCTCCAAGAGGTCATGCCAACCTAGGTCCTATCCCGGCAGGTCCACTGCTCACGGGATTTTCCAGAGATTGCACAAAATATGAATGATCGTCAAGTTTGAGTGGTCGTCATTTAATTCTGCGGTGCGGAAAGGGCCACGGCACGTGGTTTCCGTTTGTATTTCAGATGCTTGCCAGTCGAACTCGCGCTACCCTGTCAGCCTCGCGAGAAACAAGGCGGGTGCATTGATGAATTGTTATGGCGCTCAAAAGTGAATATGATTCGGATACGAGTATTGTGTGAGGATTCATGGCACCGAATGCCCAACCGACCGAAGGACGCGTCGCGCGCAGACAGCGACGCAACCGCACAGCCCTGATCGAGGCGGCGCGAGAGATCATGTCCGAAAAGGGCGTGGATTCCGCGACCATGCTTGAGATCGCCGAACGCGCAGATGTCGGGGCGGGCACGGTCTACAACTATTTCAAGTCGAAGGACGAGCTGGCCATCGCGGTCCTCGAGGACCTGATGCACGATCTCGCATTGCGAATCGAGGAGATCACCGACACGTTCGAGGACCCTGCTCAGGTCTACGCTTTCGGTATCCGTACCGTGCTGGACACGGCGACTGAAGATTCCAGGTGGGCTCAGATGTTGCACCGCTCGGAAGTGATCGCGGACGCAGTGTTTCGCAAGATGGGCCCGTTTGCGATCCGCGATTTGCGCTTGGCGTCTCAGGCCGGGCGGTTTGAAGTGTCAAACGCCGAACTAGTCTGGCGCATGACCACCCATGCACTTATTGGCGCGAGCCTCGGCATCACCAACGGTACGATCCCGTCAGGGAGCAAGGAGCAGATTATCGCTCGATTGATTTGCATGACCGGTATCGGGACGAACGCCGCGGTCGAACTTGCCGCCAGGCCACGTCCCGAGCTGCCCCAGACGTAGGACGTGTCAAGAAGCTTTACGTCAGAACACGTGCAATCCCCGCCTGGACCTTGAGAAGCGCCGGCAGGTATGCGTCGACCATCACCGTTGCGTCCCGGTGCGTCGCGGCCATCCCGGTATTCAAGGCCGCCACCACGGCCCCACGAACGTTCAGCACGGGTACGGCGATAGAACGCAACCCGATTTCTACTTCCTGATCGACGACAGCATAGCCCAGATCTCGCCCGAGTTCGATCCGTTCCAGGATCTCGTCCGGGTCGGTTAGACTAAAGCTCGTACGTGGGGACAGGTCCGAGGCTTCGACGATGCCGCGCGCTTTTTCGATCGGCTGCGCACCCAGCAGAATACGCCCCATCGAGGTAGAATGCGCCGGAAGGCGGGATCCCGGCATCAGCCCGATGGACATGACGCGCCTTTGCGCGGCGCGGGCCAGATAGACGATCTCTGTCCCGTCCAGGATTGCCACGGAACAGCTTTGACCGATCTGCTCGGTCAGTTGATCGAGCCATGGCTGAACGATCTCAGGAAGCTGCAGGGAGGCGATGGCCCCCATGCCGAGCCGGAGAGCTCGATGCGTCAACGTGAAGAATTTCCCTTCGTAATCGGCATAGCCCTCTTTGTGGAGGGTCAGGAGGCAGCGTCGTGACGTCGCACGGTCCAAGCCGGTTTTTGCCGACACGTCACTGATCGAGAGTTTGGGAGTCTCCGCCCCGAAGCACTCGATCACTCGGAGCCCCTTTGCCAATGACGAGATCGTATCGGTGGATTTGTTCATCATGCGTACGAGAAATCATATGATACGAACAAATGTCAACATGCGCACAAAATGATTCGCGTTCGTTCTACTATGCACCTAGGCCATTCCCATCATTTGGAGGCTATTATGGACAAGACTATATCCTCCGTGGCCGATGCGGTCGCGGAGATCCCAGACGGGTCGACAGTCATGATCGGCGGTTTTGGTGGGTCCGGCGCGCCGATTGAACTGATCCACGCGCTGATCGACCGGTATCGCGCCACCGGCAGCCCGAAGAACATTACGGTGATCAACAACAACGCGGGCAATGGCTTCATCGGTATCGCCGCGATGGTCAAGGCAGGTATGGTCGGGAAAATGATCTGCTCCTTCCCACGCAGCTCGAACGCAGAAGCCTTCAACGAGAAATACCTCGCGGGTGAAATCGAGTTGGAGCTGGTGCCCCAGGGCACGCTCGCCGAACGTATCCGCGCCGCCGGTGCCGGCATCCCTGCGTTTTACACACCGACGTCGTTCGGCACCGAGCTGGCCGAGGGCAAGCCGACCGAAGAATTCGACGGCAAGATGTATGTGCGCGAGCGCTGGCTGAAGGCCGATTTCGCGCTGATCAGGGGCCAGAAAGGCGACACGGTGGGCAACATGACCTACCGCATGGCAGGTCGGAACTTTAACCCGCTGATGGCCATGGCCGCCACGAAAACCATCGCGCAGGTGTCTGAGCTGGGTGAGCCGGGGTCGATCGACCCGCAGCAGGTCATCACCCCGGGCATCTTCGTCGACGCCATTGTCGAAGTGGCGGACCCTCAACAGGAAGAAGTGCTCGTGCGCACGGGAGTGGTCCACTGATGTCCGGTTTTAACATTATGGAAGACAAGCTCTCCAACGCTCAAATCGCATGGCGCGCCGCCCAGGACATCGAGGACGGCTCCTATGTGAACCTCGGGATCGGCTTCCCGGAGATGATCGCTAAATTCCAACCGGAAGGCCGCGACGTCACCTATCACACCGAGAACGGCGTTCTGGGTTTTGGCGAGGCTCCTGCGCCCGGCGAAGAGGACTGGGATCTGATCAACGCCGGCAAGAAAGCGATCACGCTGAAGCCCGGCGCTTCGTTCTTCCATCATGCCGACAGTTTCTCCATGGTCCGTGGCGGTCATTTGGACCTCGCGGTGCTGGGTGCCTATCAGGTGGCGCAAAACGGCGACCTTGCCAATTGGCGCGTCGGCTCCAAGGGCGTTCCCGCCGTCGGCGGTGCCATGGATCTGGTTCATGGCGCAAAACGTGTGGCGGTGGTCACCGATCACGTCACCAAGGACGGTGGGCCAAAACTCGTCGAGACCTGCACCTTCCCCCTCACCGGCGTGGGATGCGTCACGCGTATCTATACCTCGCTGGCGGTAATCGATATCGCGGACGGCAAGTTCATCCTGCGGGAGAAACTGCCAGGCCTCTCCATGGAAGCGCTGCAAGCCGTCACCGGGGCGACGCTCCACAACGAGGGAGACGTTCTTGACCTGATTGTCCCGGAAGACCTGTGATGACCGACGTTTATATCTGCGACTATATCCGCACCCCCGTGGGCCGTTACGGCGGCGCGCTCTCTTCCGTGCGGGCCGACGATCTGGGCGCGATCCCTCTGAAAGCGTTGGCCGAACGCAATCCGTCTATGGACCCTGCGGCGATTGACGAGGTCATCTTCGGCTGCGCCAACCAGGCAGGCGAAGACAACCGCAACGTCGCGCGCATGTCGCTTTTGCTGGCGGGCTACCCGGAGGCCGTGCCGGGCACGACGATGAACCGGCTCTGCGGCTCTGGCATGGATGCGGTGATCACCGCGGCTCGCGCCATCAAAGCCGGGGAAGCCGATCTGATCGTCGCCGGCGGCGTCGAGAGCATGTCTCGCGCGCCGTTCGTGATGCCGAAGGCAACCACTGCATTCTCCCGCGCCAATGAGGTGCATGACACCACGATTGGCTGGCGTTTCGTCAACAAGCTGATGAAGGCCCAATACGGCGTGGATTCTATGCCCGAGACCGCCGAGAACGTCGCGGAGGATTTCAACATCTCCCGCGAGGACCAGGACCTCTTCGCCCTACGCTCGCAACAGAAAGCGGGTGCTGCGATGGCCAATGGGCGTTTCGCCAAGGAGATCACCCCCGTGGTGATCTCGCAGCGCAAAGGCGATCCGATCGTGGTGTCCGAAGACGAGCACCCGCGCCCGTCCACCACGCTGGAAGCCCTGCAAAAACTCAAAACCTTCGCGAAGGCCGACGGCACCGTGACTGCGGGCAATGCCTCCGGCGTGAATGACGGGGCGGCGGCTCTCATCCTCGCCACCAAAGA
>JBKDZY010000382.1:0-3233 GCA_047971765.1 Hyphomicrobiaceae bacterium
CTCAGCCTCGGCGGTCAGGCCCCCTGTCAGGCGGTATCGCTGGCCGCCATGGCGGTCGGCGCGGGTCTTGCACGCAATGTTCTGGTTTTCCGGGCGCTAAACGGACGTAGCGGCAAGCGCATCGGATCCACGGCTTACGAAAGCCTGACCTCGGAGTTCCGCTATCCCATAGGGTTCAACGCCTATCCGCAGTATATCGCGATCTGGGCACGCCGATTCATGATCGAGACTGGCTTCAGCTTCGAGGATCTGGGCCATGTCGTCTCGGTTCAGCGCGACTATGCCGCGCTGAACGAGCGGGCAATGCAGCGCAAGCCACTGGAAGTTGACGACTACCTCGAGCAGCCCTTCATCGTGGATCCGTTCCGCAAGGCCGACTGCACGATTGAAGTCGATGGAGCCTGCGCGGTGTTGGTGACCTCGCTGGAGGAGGCGCGTTCGCACAGCCAGGTTCCCGCAATCATCGCCGGCTCTGCCTGGACGACCCCCAAGGGGTCGGGACTGGATCATGCAGATATCTTCAACTGGCCGGACTGGTCGCGCAACTGCCACAGCTATCTGCGGGACCGCCTCTGGCAGTCGGCCGAGGCCAGCCCCGCCGACATGGATTTCGCCGAGGTCTACGACTGCTTCAGCGCGGTCGTGCCGATGACGCTGGAGGGGATCGGCCTGGTCCCCCGCGGCGGCGCGGGCGCGTTCTTCCGCGCGAGAGAGTCCCGGCTGGACGGCTCCCTGCCAGTCAACACGCATGGCGGTTTGCTGTGCGAGGGGTATCTGCACGGCATGAACACGGTAACGGAAGCCGTTCAACAGATTCAGGGCCGCTGCGGCTCACGTCAGGTGGCACGGCATGACACCTGTCTTGTGACCTCAGCGGCAATGATGGACGGCTCGGCACTGGTTCTGACAAGGGATAACCGATAATGTCGGATGCAATCAGAAACGTGACCCATGTGGACCCGACACTGGACACGCAGGGCTGGTGGGACGCGCTCTCCCGGGATGAGGTGACCATGCCGACCTGTGCCCTCTGCGACGCAAGGTTCTTTCCGCCACAGGCGCATTGCCCGACCTGCGGATCGGCCGACTGGAGGTGCCAGCAGACCGATGGCGTCGGTCGGCTGTACTCCTGGGTCGTAATCCACCGCGCTTTCTCGCCCGAAGTTGCAGACAAGGTGCCCTACGCCATTGTCGCGGTCGATCTGGATGACGGCGGCAGGATCGTCGGGCGCTTTCTGCACGATCCTGTCGGACTGCACGACGGCATGGCGCTGAAAGCGCAGGTCTTCCGCGAGAACGGAGACCCGCTGCTGGGCTTCAAAAGCCAAACCTGATCCTGCGCGCGGGTCGGCCGGACCGCACCCGCGCGGTGCCACGTCAGGTGGCGTCGGTCGGCATCGTGTAGTTCAGGATCAGCCGCCCCCCATCGACATAGATCGTGTGCCCAACCACGTAGGAGGCCTCATCGCTGGCCAGCCAGCTGATGGCCGAGGCAATCTCCTCCGGCTCTCCGAACCGTCCCGCCGGTGTGCGTGACAGGATGGTACGAGCGCCGTCCTTTGCCATCACCGTTGTTGCCGACATGTCGGTCTTGATCGTGCCCGGCCCGACCGCGTTGACGCGGATGCCGTGACCGATCAGTTCCAGAGCCATAACCTTCGTCAGCTGGCGAATCGCACCCTTCGAGGGGCTATAGGCCGCAGCGCCCGGCCCTCCCAGTTCGCTGGCAATGGACGAAAGGTTCACGATCGCCCCACCGTGTCCTTGAGCGATCATGCGCTTTGCAGCGGCCTGCGACAGGGTCAACGGCGCGCGGACATTCACGCCCATGACCCAATCGAACTGTTCAGCGGGAAAATCCAGGAATGGCGCCATATGAATCACGCCCGCGTTGTTGACGAGGATATCGACTTTGCCAAACCGCTCAATAGTACGGGACATGATGTCTTCCGCCGCCGCAACATCGAGATTTGCGAGATCGGTGACAACCGCAAGGGCATTCGTCCCGATCTCCCGCACCGCGCCGTCAGTCGCCTCAGCATCACGGTCCAGAACGACGACCGAGGCACCTTGTTCAGATAGCATTTTTGAAGTGGCAAACCCGATCCCGCGCGCGCCGCCCGTGACTATTGCGACTTTATCAGTGTGGCGCATCCCGCCCCCCCTTTTGTAGACCCTGCCGCAATCCCGTTGACAAGATTTGGCTCAGACAACTATATTCGAATGACTGGTCGGTAGATAGTAACCGGCATGAACGGGAGGATGCAATGTCGAAATTCGAAGTTTGGGTGCGACGGCCGCTCAAGATCACTCTTGCCTGTGCGGTCTTGGCGTTGCCCACGATAGCTTTGGCCGAGGACGAAGGCGGGCCGGAGTGGCAGGCGATCGTCGACAAGGCCAAGCAGGAAGGGACCGTCACGATCTATTCGGGCGGCGGACAGAAGCAGCTCGATGATCTGGCGGAACGTTTCGAGGCCAAGTACGGCATCAAGGTACAGGCAGTGCGGGCAGTAGAAACAGACTTTTTCCCGCGCCTCGAGGTCGAGAAAGAGCAGAATGCCGGGATCGCCGATGTCGCAGTCGCGGCATCCCTGCCAACGGTGCACGACTATGAACAGCGCGGCTTCATGCAGGAGCCGGTCGGCCCTGCCTTCGATGCAGCAGAATATGACCGCGCGACACGCATGCCGAGCAATTCGTTCTTCGAGCTCAGCGCGGCCGTATTGACCTACAGCTGGAATACCAACCTTGTTCCGGAAGGCATCGACAGCTACGCTGACATCGTAAACAATCCGACCCTTGCGGATGGCATGATCGCAGTCCCGGTCGGCCGCGGAGCCAGCCGGGCCGATTTCTACACCTATCTCGAAAAGAACTACGGCGCGGACTATGTCGAGAAACTGGCGGCGCTGAAACCCCGCTCCTATCCCGGTGCACTGCCCATGGCTCAGGCCGTCGTGTCTGGCGAGGTTGCCGCTGCAATCTACGGCGAACCGATGATCGACGAGAAAGAAAAAGGAGCACCTGTCGACTGGGGCCTTGCCCCTAACCCTTGGGGTGCCCGGTTCTACGGCATGATCCTGGCCTCGGCTCCTCATCCGAATGCAGCGCAGGTTCTGGCGAACTTCATGGTGACCCGTGAGGGCCAGGAAGCCATTTCACGCAAGGCGGCCTCAGTCCTGCCCGACGTCGAAGGCGCAGTGGCCGAAACCAAGGACATTCCGGAGCAGGAT
>JBKDZY010000383.1:0-3058 GCA_047971765.1 Hyphomicrobiaceae bacterium
GGAGGCCGCGACTGCGGTCCGGCGCGTGAGCACCAACAATCCAGACCAATTCGGGCAAAGCCTGAATTGATCTGGCTCAGGCGTCCCCTCAGCCGTGCCGGTTCCGGCGGTTCTCGATCAGGTCAGTCACCACCGCCGGATCGGCAAGGGTCGATGTGTCGCCGAGATTGGAGAAATCGTCCTCCGCGATCTTGCGCAGAATGCGCCGCATGATCTTGCCGGAGCGCGTTTTCGGCAGGCCGGGAGAGAATTGGATGAGATCCGGCGTCGCCGTTGGTCCGATATGCTTGCGCACCTCGGCAACCAGTGCCTTGCGCAGGTCGTCCGAGCCCTTCTCGCCCGCGTTGAGCGTGACGTAGCAGTAGATGCCTTGCCCCTTGAGGTCGTGCGGATAACCGACCACTGCTGCCTCGGCGACCTTGGGATGGGAAACCAGCGCACTTTCGACCTCGGCCGTGCCAAGCCGGTGTCCAGAGACGTTGATGACGTCGTCGACCCGGCCGGTCATCCAGTAGTAGCCGTCGTCGTCGCGCCGGCAGCCGTCACCGGTGAAATAGGTGTTGGGGTAGGCCGAGAAGTAGGTTTCGACGAACCGCTTGTGGTCGCCATAGACGGTGCGCATCTGGCCGGGCCAGCTATCGAGAATGACGAGGTTGCCGCTCGTCGCACCCTCCAGCACGGTGCCCTTGTCATCCACCAGTGCCGGCTTGATGCCGAAGAACGGCCGCGTCGCCGACCCGGGCTTGGTCTTGGTCGCGCCCGGCAGCGGCGTGATCATGATGCCGCCCGTTTCGGTCTGCCACCACGTATCCACGATCGGGCAGCGCTCGTCACCCACCACGCGGTGGTACCATTCCCACGCTTCCGGGTTGATCGGCTCGCCGACCGACCCCAGCAGCCGCAGAGATGCGCGGCTGGTGCGCTTCACCAGGTCGTCGCCTGCCCCCATCAGGGCGCGGATGGCGGTGGGGGCCGTGTAGAAGATGTTGACCTTCCATTTGTCGACGACGTGCCAGAAACGTGATGCGGTCGGATAGTTCGGCACGCCCTCGAACATCAAGGTCGTCGCGCCGTTGGCGAGCGGACCATAGACGATGTAGGTGTGGCCGGTGACCCAGCCCACATCGGCGGTGCACCAGTAGATGTCGCCGTCGTGATAGTCGAAGACGCACTGGTGCGTCATGGAGGCGAATGTCAGGTAGCCGCCGGAGGTATGGAGCACGCCCTTGGGCTTGCCCGTGGAGCCGGACGTATAGAGGATGAACAGCGGATCTTCCGCGTTCATCTCCTCGATCGGGCATTCCGCCGAGACTTTTCCGATCTCGTCGTGCAGCCAGATGTCCCGGCCAGCCTTCATCTCGATGTCGCCGCCGGTGTGCTTGACGACCAGCACCTTCTCCGCTGGCTTCTCGCACATCGCCAGCGCGGCGTCAGTGTTCTTCTTCAGTGGGATGGGACGCCCGCCGCGGACGCCCTCGTCGGACGTGATGATGAAGTTGGATTCGCAATCGTCGATGCGGTTGGCGAGGCTTTCCGGGGAGAACCCGCCGAACACGACCGAGTGGACGGCGCCGATGCGCGCACACGCCAGCATCGCATAGGTGGCCTCCGGGATCATCGGCAGATAGATCGTGACCCGGTCGCCCTTCTTCACGCCGTTCGCCTTGAACACATTTGCCATCCGGCACACGCGATCATGCAGCTGCCGGTAGGTGATCTGCGCGTCCTGGGTCGGATCGTCGCCTTCCCAGATGATCGCAACCTGGTCGCCACGCTTTTCGAGGTGACGGTCAACACAATTGGCGCACACGTTGAGCGTGCCGTCCTCGTACCATTTGATGGAAACGTTCTCGCGCGCGTAGGAGACGTTCTTGACCTTGGTATAGGGCTTGATCCAGTCGATCCGGCGTCCGACCTCACCCCAGAAGCCGTCCGGGTCCTCGATGGAGCGCTTGTACATGGCCTGGTATTTCTGATCGTCGATCCAGGCTTTTGCTGCCCATTCCTTGGGCACGGCATAGGTCTTGTCGGTCATGTCAACGCTCCTCCCAGAGCTCGGTCAGCTTTGGGAATAATTTGCGTCACACGAGATTGAATGGCAATCGGCTATCGTACCGAACTGTCAGTTTCCTGGTGCCCGCCGCCGCGGAAACGGCTTGAACCGCCACACTGGTCAGTGTTCGACAAAGGCCCGTTCAATGACGAATTGTCCCGGCTCGCCACTGGTGCCTTCCTTGAACCCCCGCTCTTCCAGCATGGCTTTCAGATCCCGCAGCATTTCGGTATTGCCGCAGATCATGACCCGGTCCACATCGGCATCGAGCTGTGGATACCCGAGCTGGCGGGCGAGTTCACCTGACTGGATGAGCGTCGTGATGCGGCCCGTGTTGCGGAAGTCCTCGCGCGTGACCGTCGGGAAGTAGCGCAGACTGTTGCTCGCAATCTCCCCGAGATATTCGTTGGCCTTCAGGGCATCGACGGTCTGCGCGGAGTAGCTGAGTTCCGCCACCATGCGGCAGCCCTCCACTACCACGATGGAGTCGAACCGATCGTAGGTGTCAGGGTCCCGGATAATGCTGGAGAACGGGGCAAATCCGGTGCCCGTGCCAAGCAGCCACAGGCGCTCACCGGGCAACAGGCTGCCGGTCAGCAGCGTACCGGTCGGCTTGCCGCTGATCAGGATGGTGTCGCCGGCCTTGATGTGCTGCAAATGAGACGTCAGTGGCCCGCCTGGCACCTTGATGCTGTAGAATTCGAGATGATCCGCGTAGGGCGCACTGGCAATGCTGTAGGCGCGCATCAGGGGGCGGCCGTTGACCTCAAGCCCCAGCATGATGAATTGCCCGGCGTCGAAGCGGAAGCCTGACTCCCTGGTTGTCCGGAACGAGAACAATTTCTCGGTGAAATGCCGGACGTCGAGAACCTCGACATGCCCCTCCCCCGCGGAGCGCCAGGGCCGCAAGGCCCGTACGGCGGGTGAGTATCCGGTGAACGCGAGCATCTCAGGTCCCAGCCACTTCCGCACTCAGCGGAAGGTGGCTCAGGCCGCGACTGCGGC
>JBKDZY010000384.1:0-1686 GCA_047971765.1 Hyphomicrobiaceae bacterium
CGTGGCCAGCTTCCGCGCGGCCACCGTCGGTGCGACGAACCCAGGCCGATGGGCGAGCAGGAACTGCAGGCGCTCGGTCTTGGCCGCCGCATGGGCCGCAATCAGGAAGCCGTCCGGCGCATGGGAGAAATAGCCGATCAGCACGCGGTCGAAGCCCGCCTCCTCGTGCAGTCTGGCCGACCGCTCGACCACCCCGGGATCGAACGGCGGACCGGATGCAGGAACGATTTCCGAGGAAATGCGTGGGGTGACCCACCCGATCATCTCGACTGGCATGGTGCTGGGCCTTCCCTCGTTGACGCCGGACAAGGAACGTCCGTGCGGACTGGATCAACGATAGACCTGATTTGATCCATAACGAAACCCTTGCACGGCTTTGCCGATGTCCACAGCGCGCAAAGCCGGCAACACCTTGTTTTGAAGCGCTTCGGCGGCCATAAGGAATGAAAATGGCCGCTGGCCCTGCAAGGACTTTGATTCATGGACGCAGACACCCCCAAGACGATCTACCTCAAGGACTACAAGCCGTCCGCGTATCTGATCGACACCGTCCACCTGACCATCTCACTCCACCCGACCAGGACCATCGTCAAATCCAGGCTCGCCGTCCGCCCCAATCCCGAGGTGAAAGGCCGCCGCGGCCCCCTCGTGCTCAATGGCGAGAACCTGGAGCTGGTCTCGGTTGCCATCAACGGAGAGGCCCCGCCCGCCCGCGCCGTGCGCCCTGGCGACGCCCAGTTGTCGTTGACCGTCCCCGCCGACGACCCGTTCACGCTCGAAATCGAGACCGCCTGCAATCCGGAAGACAACAAGGCCCTCTCCGGCCTCTACCTCTCGCGCGGCATCTATTGCACCCAGTGCGAGGCGCAGGGCTTCCGGCGCATCACCTATTTCCTGGACCGGCCGGACGTGCTGGCCGTCTACACCACCCGCATCGAGGCCGACTCCGACGCAGCCCCCGTGCTGCTCTCCAACGGCAACCCGACGGAGCGCGGCACGCTCGACCGTGGCCGCCGCCACTACGCCGTCTGGCACGATCCGCACCCCAAGCCGAGCTATCTCTTTGCCCTCGTCGGCGGACGCCTCGGCGCCATGACCGGCACCTTCACCACGACGTCTGGCCGCCATGTTGACCTCGCCATCTACGTCGAGCCCGGCAAGGAGGAACGTTGCGCCTGGGCCCTGGAGTGCCTGAAGCGGGCCATGCGCTGGGATGAGGAACGCTTTGGCCGCGAATACGATCTCGACATCTTCAACATCGTCGCCGTCTCCGATTTCAACATGGGCGCGATGGAGAACAAGGGCCTCAACATCTTCAACGACCGTCTCGTGCTCGCCAGCGCCAGGACCGCGACCGACAGCGACTACTTCAACATCGACCGTGTCATTGCCCACGAGTATTTCCACAACTGGACCGGCAATCGCATCACCTGCCGCGACTGGTTCCAGCTCTGTCTCAAGGAAGGCCTGACCGTTTTCCGCGACCAGCTCTATTCGGCCGACCAGAGATCGCCGGCCGTGCAACGCATCTATGATGTCCGCATGTTGAAGGCCCGGCAGTTCCGCGAGGATGCAGGGCCCCTCGCCCATCCCGTGCGCCCGGACCGCTTCATCGAGATCAACAACTTCTACACTGCCACGGTCTACGAGAAGGGTGCCGAACTCTGCCGCATGATCCACACCATG
>JBKDZY010000385.1:0-5523 GCA_047971765.1 Hyphomicrobiaceae bacterium
AGGCTCTCCGATGCCGAGGCGCTGGCGGCAGCCAGGGCCATTCTGAAACCCCAGGGAAATCAACCGGCAGGTGCGGCACCATGAGGCCCGCGCGCTCGGAGCAATTGCAGCGTGAGCAACAGGCGGACCGTGCCAACGCCGAGGCAGCGGCCAGCCCCGTGCGCGCGACCGGTGTGCTGCCGCCTGAAGCTGCGTTGCGCCTGGGTCGCCGCCGCCTGTTGGGTGTGGCGCTGGCCGCCGGCATCGGCTTTTCAGCGATCGCTGGCCAGCTTGTCAGGCTGTCTGTTTCGCTCGATACCGATATCCGGACCAGTTCTGCCGAAGCCATCGCCAGCAGTCATTCCCGTCCCGACATCGTCGATCGCAATGGCCGCATCATCGCGACCGATGTCGCCGGCCGCTCGCTCTATGCCGATCCGGCCATGCTGCTCGACCCGGACCAGGCCACCGAGGCGTTGGCAACCGTATTGCCCGATCTCGACCGCAACGCCCTGCGCACCCAGCTCTACGATCGTCATCGTCGCTTCGTCTGGATCAAGCGTGGATTGACGCCCCGGCAGGCCCAGAGTGTGCATGACCTGGGGCTTCCCGGCATCGCCTTCCGGCGCGAGCTGAGGCGGATCTATCCCGATGGCGCGCTTGTCGGCCACATCGTCGGCCAGGTTGATCCCGACAATCGTGGCATTTCCGGCCTGGAGAAATTCCTGGACGACCAGGGCATGGTGCAGGAGGTGCACGGAGCCCATCCCTCGAGGGCAAGGCCCGTCCGCCTCAGCCTGGACCTCGGCGTCCAGCATGCCCTCGCCGATGTCCTGGCGGGAGCCGTGAAGACCTTCGAGGCCAAGGGCGCGGCTGGCATCGTCATGGCCGCGGACACGGGCGCCGTTCTTGGCTGTTATTCCTGGCCTCCCATTGATCCCTCGATTCCGGGCTCGCGCCTCGATCCCGGCCGGCCCGATCTCATCCACGCCAGCGTCTTCGAACTGGGCTCGATCATGAAGTCGTTCACCGTCGCCATGATGCTCGACGAGGGGCTGGCGACACTGGACAAGACCTACGATGTCGGCAAGCCGCTGACATTCGGCAGGTTCCATATCAACGACTTCCACCGCCACGCGGGCGCCATGACCGTCCGTGATATTTTCGTGCGTTCCTCGAATGTCGGCTCGGCTGAAATGGCCCTGCAGGCTGGCGCCGCCCGCCAACGTGCGTTCCTGGAGCGGATCGGCCTCATCAATCCGGTCAGGACCGAGGCAGGGCCGGTGGCGGCGCCCTTGCTGCCCGAGCGGTGGGGAGAAGTCGAAACCGCGACGATCGCGTTCGGTCACGGCCTGGCGTTGGCGCCAATGCAGGTGATGGCTTCGGCCGCCAGTCTCGTCAACGGCGGGCTCAGGGTCGAGCCCACCTACCTCGCCGGCGCGACCAGGCCGGACCCATCGTTCGCGCGCGTGCTCTCGCCAGCCACCAGCCGCAAGATCCGCGAAATTATGCGGCTCAACGTGACGTTGCCCTACGGAACGGGAAGGCGTGCGAAGTCAGAGGGATATCGGGTGGGCGGCAAGACCGGCACCGCCGAGATGCCCGGCAGGCACGGCTACAGGAAGAGGGCTGTCGTGTCCTCGTTCCTGTCAACCTTCCCAGCCGACAAGCCCGGCTATGTCGTGCTGATTGCCTTGATCGAGCCGCAACCGACACCCGCAACGCGGGGCAGCATTACCGCCAGTGTCAACGCCGCGCCCGTCACGGCGGCGCTGGTCCACCGCATTGCGCCCATTCTGGGCGTTCTGCCGCGCCGCATCGCAAGGGTGAAATGACAGTGGCCTGTCGAATACCACCCGTTTGACGCCGCAATGCCACCCTCATATGAGAAGCGCAGTATGCTATAGCGCTGCAGGGCTGGGTTGAAGCGCTCTGGCTGCGATTGCGCAGGACCAGGCCTTTAGCCGGGTGCGGCCCGTGAGCGAAAATGACGAGACCGATTCCGGCGTGACCGGAATTGGTCCAAGGCGCAGTCGGTAGTCGGTAGTCGGTAGAGCGGCGCGCGTCTGCCGCGATCACGCGAAACGGCGGGGGCTGCGCTCGAAGGGCGCTTCGCCATGGGAGGTTGACGTGCAGCTATCGGCACTGCTTGCCACGGATGCAAGGTGCGAGACGCCATCGCTCGACCCGGAAATCTCCGGGATGACGCCGGACAGCAGGCGCGTTGCCCCGGGCTTTCTTTTCGCCGCACTCTCCGGCAGCCGCACCGACGGTGCACGCTTCATTGCCGATGCGGTTGCCAAGGGGGCGGTCGCCGTCCTGGTCGCCGGGAACGTGGACATCTGTGTCCCGCCGGACGTTGCGGTGGTCCGCGCCAGCGAGCCCCGCCGCGCACTCGCCCTCATGGCCGCACGGTTCCACGGCCGCCAACCCGAGGTCATCGTGGCGGTCACCGGGACCAACGGCAAGACGTCGATTGCCGAATTCACCCGGCAGATCTTCGCGTCGGTCGGACGGGAGGCAGCCTCGCTCGGCACCATCGGCCTTGTGCGGTCCTCCGGTGCATCCTATGGCGGCTTGACGACGCCTGATCCGGTGGCGCTGCAGAAATCGCTCGCCGATCGTGCAGGTGCCGGCATCACGCATCTGGCGCTTGAGGCGTCCTCGCACGGTCTCGACCAGCATCGCCTCGATGGTGTCCGGCTCACGGCCGCGGCCTTCAACAATCTGGGACGCGATCATCTGGATTATCATCCCGACATGGAGGCCTATCTGTCTGCCAAGCTTCGCCTGTGGGAGCTGCTGGAACCGGGCCAGGTCGCCGTCGTCAATGCCGACGGTCCAGCGGCGGACAAGGCTGCGGCGGCTGCAACCGGTCGTGGTCTGAAGCTCTTCACCACGGGGCGCAATGGGGGTGATCTGACGCTTCTGGACGCGCGCCCGCAGGGCTTCCGCCAGAGCCTCCTGATCGCCCATGCGGGACGTGAACATTCGGTCGAATTGCCCTTGATCGGCGACTATCAGGCGTCGAATGCGCTGGTGGCCGCTGGCCTGGCTCTGGCCGCCGGGGAAGCCATCGCGCCTGTCCTGGCTGCCTTTCCGGCACTCGAAGGCGTGCGCGGCCGGCTCGAGGTGGTGGCGCAGACCAACGAGGCCATCGCCGTTGTCGACTATGCCCACAAGCCGGAAGCGTTGAGTGCCGCCCTGGCGGCCCTGCGCCCGTTTGTCAGCGGCAGGTTGGTCTGCATCGTGGGCTGCGGCGGTGATCGCGACAAGGGCAAGCGCCCGATCATGGGGCGCATCGCCAATGACCAGGCGGACATCGCCATCATCACCGATGACAACCCCCGAACCGAGAACCCGGCCCTGATCCGCAGGGAGATGCTGGCCGATGCGCCCGATGCCATCGAGATCGGTGACCGCGCGGAGGCCGTCCGCCATGGCGTGGGCCTGCTTGGACCTGGTGACGTGCTCCTGGTGGCGGGCAAGGGGCATGAGACGGGGCAGATCGTCGGTGACAAGGTGCTGCCGTTTTCCGATCACGATGAAATTGCCAACGCCGTTGCGGAGCGCAGCGCATGACCGAGCCTCTCTGGACCCTTGACGACCTTGTCGCTGCCGCCGCGGGCACCCGTGATGATCCGGCAGACACGAAGCAGAATGTTGGTGGCCGCGAAGGCCACGTTTCAGGCATTTCCATCGACACCCGCTCCCTTGCCTCCGGTGATCTCTTCGTGGCCCTCAAGGATGCGCGCGACGGCCACGAGTTCGTCCCCACGGCCTTCGCCAAGGGCGCTGCCGCAGCCTTGGTCGCCGACGGCTATCGGCGTCAGCCGGGTGATGGCATCCTCATCCGTGTCGATGACACCCTGCGCGCTCTCGAACGCATCGGCCGCGCCGCCAGGGTCCGCCTCCCGCGATCGGCCCGCGTCGTCGCCGTCACCGGCTCGGCCGGCAAGACCGGAACCAAGGAAATGTTGCGGTCCTGCCTGCAAGCCGGCGGCACCACGCCGGGCCGGGTTCATGCGCCCGAGAAATCGTTCAACAACCATTGGGGCGTGCCACTGACGCTCGCCCGAATGCCGCGGGATACCGAGTACGCCGTGTTCGAGATCGGCATGAACCACGCTAATGAAATCAGGCCGTTGACCAAACTCGTGGCCCCGCATGTCGCGGTCGTGACCAACGTGCTGCCGGTCCATGTCGGCAATTTTCCTGATGGCGAGCTTGGCGTGGCGCAGGCGAAGGCCGAGGTGTTCGAAGGTCTCGTGCAGCCCGGTATCGCCGTCATCCCGTCCGACAGTACGCATTTTGCGCGCCTCGCCGAGGCCGCCATGCGCCATGCGGAAACCGTGATCACGTTCGGGGCTGCGCCGGAAAGCGATGTTCGCCTTGAGAGTGTTTCTGATCTTCAGGCCAACGGCTGCCAGAACGTCGTCGCCGTTACGATGGAACCGCCGCGCCGGCTGGCATTCGATATGGCCCTGATCGGCCGGCATCTGGCTGTCAATGCCATGGCGGTTTTGGCGACCATGTGCGCCCTGGATCTTGATCCTGGCCCCGCGCTTCCGGCGCTGGCGGGCGTTCAGTCTTCGCAGGGGCGCGGGCAACGCATGGCGCTCGAGGCAGGCGATGAGCGCATTCTACTGCTCGATGAGAGTTATAATGCCAATCCGGCCTCCATGGCCGCGGCGTTGGCCAATCTCGCGGCCACGCCGACCCAGGGCCGGCGTCTGGCGGTCATGGGCGACATGCTGGAACTCGGCGAGGATGCGGTCGCGTATCACACGGGGTTGTTGCCGGGTGCACAAAGGGCCGATCTCGTCTTCTGCTGCGGCCCCGCCATGAAACACCTGTTTGCTGCCATTCCAGCCGAAAAACGCGGGGCTTGGGCGCCCACCTCGGCGGAATTGGTCGCGCAACTCGTGCCCAATGTACGCTCCGGCGATACCGTCATGGTCAAGGGGTCGCTCGGTTCGCGCATGGCGCAAGTCGTGGATGCCATCAAGAAGCGCTTTGCCCCCGCATGAAGGAGGGATAGAAACGCTCGCACTTCATGGGGGAGTGAATGGCGCACACGGAGTTGGGGCTCAATGCGGCCCGGTGCTTATGCACCGCGCCCGCGCAGGACCAAGCCATTAGGCCGGTGCGGTCCGTGAGCGCAAATAGGCAGACCAAATCCGGCTACGCCGGACTTGGTCGAGTTGAAAGGTGAGGGATGCTCTACGAGCTGGTCCAATTCAGCGACGTATTCGGTCCGTTTAACGTGTTCCGCTACATCACGTTCCGGACCGGCGGCGCCATCATGACCGCGTTGCTGTTTGTCTTTCTCTTCGGCCCAGCCATCATCGACATGCTGCGCATCAAGCAGGGGCGCGGCCAGCCGATACGGGACGACGGTCCCCAGTCGCATCTCGCCAAGCGAGGGACGCCCACCATGGGCGGCCTCATGATCCTGTCGGGGTTGCTGGTATCGGCGCTGCTGTGGGCCAACTGGTCCAGCCCCTACGTGTGGATCGTGATGGGCGTGACGCTGTCCTATGG
>JBKDZY010000386.1:0-2054 GCA_047971765.1 Hyphomicrobiaceae bacterium
TTCGCCGAGATCACCAAGCATCCCCAGCCGCTGCCACCTCCCCCGCGTGGCGTGCAACTGCTCAGGAACGCCGAGCTGCCACTGCCGTTGCAGCGTTTCAATGGCGGCGCCGACACGGCCCAGGCGCCTGCGGTCGTCATCGCTTTTCCGCCCGACAAGTCGACCCTCGAGGCAATCGTCGCAAAATCCGCCACGGCGCCGCCTGATGACATCATCCTGAAGGCCGAGGGCGGCCAACTGCCGCTGACGTGGCTGGTTGATGGCCACCCCCTGACCGCAGACGGCAGCGAGGACGGACGGCAGGCCATCTGGCAGCCGAAAGGTCTCGGCTTCGCGCACATCTCGGTGGTCGATGCCCTCGGACGCGCCGACCGCGTGACAGTCCGGCTGAAACCACTCGATTGAGGCGATCAATGGCGCTTCCGCTTTGGGTGAACGAGCCCACACCGCAACTGCGGGGCTCGGCAGTTGTGCCGCCATACCCGCGGTGCAGCCAGCCGACGGCTGATACGGCGCGCGAACGAGCCGGAACATTCGAGGCCTTCCCGGAATTGATCCAGGAAAAAGGGCTGATCCGAACATCTTCGGACCAGCCCTGACTTGTGTTTGACGGGATGGATTGCAGGAACCGACTGCCATCAATTCCCGATGGCAAACAGCGCAATCTGCGGAAACGCGATCAACGATGCCACGATCAAGAGTTCCATCACCACGAACGGAATGCAGCCCTTGAAGACATCGCCCAGCGCCACATTGGGCGCCATGCTCTTCACCACGAACGCGTTGAGACCAACCGGCGGGGTGATCTCACCGATCTCCACGGCCTTGGTCACCAGCAGACCGAACAGCACACCATCGAACCCGATCTTGATGACGATCGGATAGACGATCGGCATGGTGATCAGGATCATCGACAAGCCGTCCACGAAGCAACCGAGGATGAGATACGGCAGCAGCAGGACGACGATCATGGCCGTCTGCGACCAATCCAGGCTGCTGACCATCTCCGCAAGCTTGACCGGGAACTGCGTGGTCGAAAGCCCGAGGCTGAAGAGCCCGGCGCCGATGACCAGCGCAAAGATGGAGCATGTCGCCGTACCGGTCTCCTTGAGGCCGGCGAGAACATTCTCCATCCGGTTCGGACGCCGCAGGACCGCAAAGAGAGCGAACAAGGCTCCCATGCCCGCGGCCTCGGTCGGCGTTGCGACACCGAGATAGATGGTCCCCATGACCGCCAGGAACAGCACCACCAGTTCCCAGCTCTTGGCCAGCGCGGAAAACTTCTCCGCCCAGGACACGACAGGCACGTCATCGCCGGTCGGCGCCGCATCGGGTACGATCTTCACCCAGATATAGATGCCGATGACATAGACCAGTGCCGTCATCACACCGGGAACGAACGCCGCCACGAACAGACGGACAAGCGAAACCTCCGTGATGATGGAGTAGATCACCAGGATGCCACTTGGCGGAATAAGCACGCCGAGCGTACCACCCGCCGCCACACACCCCGCTGCCAGTGACGGCTTGTAGCCGTGCCGCAGCATTTCCGGCAGCGCCACCCGCGTCATGGTCGAGGCGGTCGCGACACTCGATCCGCAGATCGTCGAGAACGCGGCACACCCGAAGACCGTTGCGGCAGCGAGCCCACCTGGAATGCGCCCAAGCCATTTCTGGCCGGCATCAAAGGCTGTTTTCGACAAGCCGGCCGAGAACGCCATGTGCCCCATGAACAGGAACAGCGGCAGCACCACGTAGGCGAAATTCGCCGACGCCGAATAGGCGAACGTCGAGAGCAGGAACTCCACCGCACGCCACGGCCGCGCCATCACCAGGCCCACGATACCGGAACCCGCCAGCGCAAAGGCAATGGGAACACGAACGACCAGCAGGACGAGCAGCAATCCGATGAGGCTGAGGCCTGGAGCCAGATCAGAAATCGTCATTCGTGGAGACCCCCTTGCATCTCTCCGTCCGATGCCGAACGCCGCTCGGCCCCGATGAGGTAACGTATGATGTCACACACGAACTGCAGACCCAGAAGCCATAGCCCG
>JBKDZY010000387.1:0-14271 GCA_047971765.1 Hyphomicrobiaceae bacterium
CTTCTCGCATTCGGACCGGGCATGCACTAGCACCTTGCGGATCTGGGTATGCCCGCCACGACAGGCAACCGAGGTCATCAGGCGCGCCAACGCCGCCGGATCGGACACCCAGCGCGACGCCCGGCACTCCGAGAGACCACGAAAATAGACAAGCTGCACATTCAGGCCACCGATGTCCCGCACAACGTCGAACATCTGGCCCTGCAGCCCCAGCGCCAGGTCCCACGTCGGCTCCCGACTCATGGTTGCGTCCATCGCGAAGATCAACCGCCCACGCCCCGCCGCACCCACCGCAGCCGGCGCCAGAGCCTTCATCTTTTCGAGAAAAATATCCACCTCGGCCGACGACGCCCGGTCCCGTGTCACACCGGACGGCCCACCTGGCACATCGACCTCGGTTGCTTGGCCCTTCTGTTTCTGGTCCGGCATGGTGGCGGCTCCTCCCTGCTCCTGACCTCACCTGGGACGAAGGCTGGATACCTGATAACATGGGACCTGAAGGCCTGGGACACAATCGCCTACAGGCAACATTGTCAGACCTCCACCCATCGGGAGCCGCATGATGACCAACCCCTTCCCCAATCCCGCGCCCATCATCACGGCGGAGGAGCTGGCCACGAGACTGGATGAGCCGAACTTGCGGGTCTACGATTGCACGACGTTTCTGCATCCGCTGCCGAACAATGCGGAACTACGGGTGGAAAGCGGCCGGGCGGGATATGACGAGGGCCACGTTCCAGGCGCAGCCTTCCTCGATCTGGCGAAAGAATTATCCGACGAGAGCAGCGCCCTGCGCTTTGCCACCCTCGATGCCGCGAGCTTCGCCCGGAAGGCCGGCGACCTTGGCATTGGCGATGACACCAACGTGGTCTTGTACGACAGGACCTATGGCGCCTGGGGTGCGCGCGTGTGGTGGATGCTCAGGGGCTATGGCTTCGACCGCGCCCGCGTCCTCGATGGAGGCTTGACGAACTGGAGGGCAAAGGGCCACCCGATCGAAACCAGGCCCCACACCTATCCTGGAGCCACCTTCACTTCCCGCCCGAGAAGCGGCCATTTCGTGACCCGGGAAGAGGTGAAATCGGCACTGGAAAGCGACCAGATCGCCATCGTCAACGCCCTGCTGCCCGAACAACACGCAGGCAGTGGTGGTGTCCATTACGGCCGCCCCGGACGCATCCCGGGAAGCTGCAACATCTCGTCACGCGCCATCGTCGATCCGCAGACCCAGGCATTCCTGTCGGTCGAGGAGTTGCAGCAGCGTTTCGGCGAGCAAGGCCTTCTCGATGGCCACCGCGTCATTGCCTATTGTGGCGGCGGCATCGCCGCCTCGTTGACCGCGCTGGCCCTTACGGCCCTCGGTGTCAAGGACGTCGGTGTCTACATGAATTCCATGCAGGAATGGGCCAAGGACGAAACCTGCCCCATGGAGCGGGATTGAAACACGCGCGGGTCACGCAATCGCCGAGGCCTTGTGGTAGCCCATACGCGCCAGGGTGCGGTTCGCGATTTCGCGGACCATGAACTTCCTCAGGTACGTGTTGTTCACTGTGGCGTTTTCATGCGGAAAGGGAAGATCCGGCGTTTCGATACCAAGGAACGGGCAAAGTTCGTCCCAGCCATGCCCTTCTTCCCAACAGACGACAAGCAGCTGATCCGGCGCCCGCTCCGCAAAAAACTGTTGCACCTCGGCATTATGGCGCGTGTAGAAGGCCAGATGCTCCTGTTCATGCCCGAACGGATAGTCGAAACCGTAGGCAAGTTTCCGGCAATGATATATTGGCGTAGTCCGTAGGCTATGTTTCTCCAGACTGCGCAGCCAGATCTCAGGCGTCTTGCGCATCGTCAGGATGAATTTCGCATCGCTGCCGTAGCGCTCGAACGCTTCCTTGTACATGAACGGATAGGGCCAGTCGTCGAAGGACTCGAACGGCTCGATCTGCTGCCAGACGGCGTCATGCTCGCCTTTGCGCCACTTCTCGAGCAGGTCCCGGCGACAACTCAGATGGTGAAAACCAAGTGTGGACAGACAGCGTCCAAGCGTTGTCGTCCCTGTCTTGTTCAATCCAATCCCGAAAATCTTCATGAAATCGCCTCCCCGCTCCCACCCGGAACATATCCCCCAGAGAATGAGCGTCACTCCCTATCACAAATCAAATCATCAGTGTCGCTATCAACAAAATGGTTCGGCAGCGGGGGCCGGATACGCAAGAGACGCATCACAACCACGCATTATGCACGCCAACAACCGCAACGATGAAACGGAAAGGCCAATGCTCACGGCATCGCCGATGCCGCGCTGGCATGTCGCCCGCAATTCCCCACGCTTCAGAACGTCCACTGCACTGGTTGGGCGCCTGCAATCGGCGAGCGGAAGGTCGGAATGGCCTGGCCGGCGAGATTGCCCATGTAGACGGTCCTGAGATCGGGGCCGCCGAAGGCAACGCTGGCGATGTTCTTGAGGCTGCGCTTGGCGCCAATCTCGATGTGCGCCCGTCCCAGACGTGCGCCGTTGGTCGCGAAATAACTTTCAGCGAAGGCCACATCCTGCGCGTCGGCGTCATCGAGAATGAGCGTCCGGCGGCCATTGGTTTCGATCCGGATCAGCCGGTTGGCGCAAACGCACGCCACCCACACGCCCCCTTCCGCATCGAACGCGAAGCCATCCGGGAATTCGCCGGGACCGAAGGCGTGGACGATCTCCCGGCCCCCCACGTCACGACCCTTGATGGGAAAGCGGGAAATGCGCTTGCCCACCGTTTCGTTGACATAGAGCCACTGTCCGGTCGGATCGACGCGGCATTCGTTCGTGAACCCGATGCCATCGGCCACGATGTGCGCGCCATCCTTGTCCCGCCGCACGATGTAGCCATCCGCGTGCCCTGGCCGAAACGAGATCTCGCGTGGAACCGCCCGGGTGGATACGGAAATCCACTCCGTTCCCTGCGCATCGACGCCCACGAAATTGCACACCCGGAAATGCTCGCCATCGGCCTCGAAGAGATGCGGTGAGAGCCGCCAGTCCTTGTCGAGCCGCCACACACCACCACCGGGTCCGAGATTCGCGATCAGGAACTCCCGCTCCCGGGTCATCGCCACGCCATTCGGCACGAACCCGGCGGGCGCACCCATCATCCGGCGTCTCGGCTTTCCGATTTCCACGATTCCTGCGTGATGATCACCGACAAAGACTTCGCCCTTGGCTGTCGTCAGCACGCATTCAGGACGCGCAAGCCCTTCACCCACCCAGGTCACATCGGCAAGGGGAACCAGCGGTTTTTCAGTCGCCATGACTTGCTCCAGGATTTCTAGCGCAACGTCGCCTTAAGCTGCGGCGGATCATTCGGTCCAGCCATAGAGTTCAGTCGCTGTTTCGCGAGAGACCAGCCCGTTGGCGACATCCGCGGCAACCGCCGACCGGTCCCGGGCCTTCGGATCGCCATACCCGGCGCCGCCGGCTTCCACGATCGTCATCACCTCTCCCGGCGCAATCTCGATCCGGCCCTTGGCGTGCACCTCTTTGCCCTCGACTTCGTGCCGGCGCTTGCTGCCATCATGACCGCCAAAGAACCCTTTGGCCGGATAGAGCGTGCGGTTGCCCATGCCGTGGGAGACGAGGATATGCCCGGTATCATTCCGGAGCCGAACGACCTGACCCAGGCCACCGCGCCATTGGCCGGGACCGCCCGAGTCGGGCAGCAAGGTCTTGTCGAGCACCGTCGTGTGCGTCAGCGTCTCCCAGACCTCGACCGGCACGACAGCCATGTTCGATGGATGCGGCAACGTCGACCAGCCATCGAGGCCCTTCAAGGCGCCATAGCCGCCGGATGAGAAGAAAAGCCCGGTGAACGGCCGATCATCCTTGCGCCGCCCCTGGAAGGTCACCAGGTTCATCATGCCGCTGTCGGCCTGCACTTCGCCCGGAGTGGCGTCGGCCAATGCGCCGTAGATGAGCGGTGTCACGAAGTGCCCCATGGCATGCCGTCCGCCGGTCGGCACCGGAGGAAGCGCATTCAGGATGCATCCCGGCGGCGCCTTGGTGGTGATCGGTGCCGCAGAACCCTGGTTGTTCGGGATCGATGGCAACGTCAGCGATTTGATCGCATGCAGCACCATGGCATTCGTATAGCAGAACGGGACATTGACCCCCGCCCGCACACACCCCGACGTACCTTCGAAATCGACCGTGATGCTGTCGCCCGCGACAGTCAGCGTGGCAGCGAATGTGACAGGCCCATCGAAGCCTTCCACGTCGATGCTGTTCGTGTAGACCCCATCCTTCAACTCGGAGATCTTGGCCCGCATCTGCCGCTCGGATTGCTCGCGGATCGCCGCCGAAAGCTCGGTCAGGTCGTCGAGCTCGTAGTCCTCCATGAAGGCCAGGATCTCGCGCGCGCCAACCTCGCTGCACGCCACATTGGCCATGATGTCGCCAACCGTCTGCTCTGGCACCCGGACGTTGGTCCGCACGATTTCGAGGACAAGCTCGTTGAGCTTTCCGGCCTCGTAGAGCTTCAGGATCGGCAGCCTCAACCCTTCCTCGTAGACCTCCTTCGCGGCCGATCCGAAGCCCGCGCCGCCGATATCCGGCAGATGCGTGATCGAGACCGTGTAGGCGACAATCCGGCCCTTGCGAAACACCGGCCGCATCATGGTGATGTCGAACAGGTGGCCGGTCCCGAGCCAGGGATCGTTCGTGATGATGATGTCGCCGTCCTTCAACGTCTCCGGCGGAAACCGCTTCAGCATGTGCCGGGCCGTCACCGGCGCCGAACCGATGAAGGCCGGAATCCCGAACGTGCCTTGCGCAATCGTGTTGGTGTCCGCATCCAGCACGCAGCAGGTCAGGTCGTAGCTTTCGTAGACGATGGTCGAGAAGGACGAGCGCACCAGGGTCGAGACGATCTCGTCGGTCAAGGCAACAAGCCGGTCCCACATGATGCCAAGGCTGACGGCATCGAAGGATCGCGGGGCAGTATCAGTCATGGGTGATCGTCCTGGGGTGATCGTCCTGGAGGCCTGGAAAACGGCGGCGCGCCGCATCGAGACCCACAGTAACGCACCGTTTGACGAATGTACGCAAGTCTCAGGTGCCGAAAGAGGTGCGAACCTCACAACCGACACCCGCGCTACCACGGTACGGCACACACGCGGACGCAAAACGGCGCTTCGCATTCCATCGGTTGCGTGCCCCTCGTTCCCCTTCCCCCTGCCGTTGGTGCAGGACGTGGCCGGAGCCCTCTCTATCAGGATTTCAATTCCTGCAGATGGTTGTCGACAACGCTCCGGATGGCCTCCATGTCTGTTGCCAGATTTGCAGTATCAATAAGGAACGGGCTTCCGAACCGATCGGTCAATGCACGGGCGGTAACCCTTGGCCGACCTTCAGGTTGGCGGGAAACAAAAGCCTCGGGGTCTTTCAATTTCAGCACGCACAAGGCTTTGGTGTGAAGAGCATAGCCGCTCAAGTCATGCCAGTCCGCCCGGAAGCGCCCGCTGAAACCGTCGACGGTTACACCATCGTTCGCCAGAATCACCTGTGGCTTGGGCTTGAGAAGCCCTCGTGTCGCAATGAAAAGAAAGTAGAGAGCGCCCAGGAGCGCCGCGATAGAGATCGGGTAGAACACGATTGGCCAGCGCAGTGGAGGAAACACGGAGGCGGCACTTGGCCCGGAAATCAGCATGAAAAATGCGAGAATGGCAAACACCACGCAACCTATGGCGCCAAGGAGGAGTTTGCTCTTCTTCTGGTAGATCTTCAATTCCTGCGCCATATGGCCTCCAGTCATTCGTGCAATGAATTTCCGTGGCACACATAACCCGGCGAACAAGGCGATCCTGAGTTCAATGGAGGCGATGAACACTTGGCGGCAAGCCTGGCCGACGTGTACCGCCTGAAACGTCCTCGGGATCGTTGCGTCCAGAAAATCAACTGTCGATGACCGATGGCAGAAAACAAGGAAGCCAGCCCGACTGGGGGCTGGCTTCCTGTAAACCGTTGGGCTTCCGCCAGGGAAGAAACGGAAAAGCCCGTTCAGGTCTGAGGCTGCGGCTCGAAACCGCCACCACTGCCCGGCTCCTCGCGCGGCGGACGCGGCGTACCCGCCGCCGGCACTGCCGAGCCCATCGACCCCTTGAGATCCTCGTCATCGGAATCGCGCATGATGCGCTCACCCCGCATGACTCGCATGCACTCGTCACCCGAGATGGTCTCGTATTCCATCAAAGCCTGCGTAACGGCTTCGAGCTTGTCGCGATTGTTGCCCAGAACTTCCCAGGCTTTTTCCTGCCCGGTAAGCACGATCTTGCGGATCTCATCGTCGATGAGACGTGCGGTATCCTCGCTCATGTTCTGGCGCTGCGTGATGGCGTGCCCCAGGAACACTTCCTGCTGGTTGTCGGTATAGCGCAGCGGACCAAGCTTTTCGCTCATGCCCCACTCCGTCACCATGCTGCGCGCAAGGTTGGTCGCCTGCTGGATATCGCTGGCCGCACCGGTGTTGAGATGCTCCTTGCCATAGATGATCTGCTCTGCGACACGCCCACCGAACATCATGGCCAGCCTGGCATTGCACCATTCCTGCGAATAGCTGAGCTTGTCACGCTCCGGCAGGCTCATGGTGACGCCAAGCGCCCGGCCGCGCGGGATGATCGTCACCTTGTGCAGTGGATCGTTGCCCGGCACCAGCAGGTTGACGATGGCATGTCCTGCCTCGTGATAGGCCGTGGCCAGCTTCTCTTCCTCGGTCATGGCCATCGACCGCCGCTCGGCGCCCATCATGACCTTGTCCTTGGCATCCTCGAACTCGGCCTGCGTGACCATGCGCTTGGAGCGCCGGGCCGCCAGCAGCGCCGCTTCGTTGACGAGGTTTGCAAGATCAGCGCCCGAGAACCCGGGCGTACCGCGTGCAATGACCTTCGCATCGACGTCCGGCGCTAGAGGCACCTTCTTCATGTGCACGCGCAGGATCCGCTCGCGGCCCACGACATCCGGATTCGGAACCGTGATCTGGCGATCGAAACGACCCGGCCGCAGCAGCGCCGGATCGAGAACGTCCGGCCGGTTGGTGGCAGCCAGGATGATGATGCCTTCGTTGGCCTCGAAACCATCCATCTCGACCAGAAGCTGGTTGAGCGTCTGCTCGCGCTCGTCGTTGCCGCCGCCAAGCCCCGCGCCACGATGACGGCCCACCGCGTCGATTTCGTCGATGAAAATGATGCACGGCGCATTCTTCTTGGCCTGGTCGAACATGTCGCGCACACGGCTGGCGCCGACACCGACGAACATTTCGACAAAGTCAGAGCCTGAAATGGTGAAGAACGGCACATTGGCTTCACCTGCGACGGCCCGCGCAATCAGCGTCTTGCCCGTCCCCGGGGGGCCAACCAGCAGACAGCCACGCGGAATTCGTCCACCCAGACGCTGGAATTTCTGCGGATCGCGCAGAAATTCGACGATCTCCTGCAGATCGATCTTCGCCTCGTCCACGCCGGCCACATCTTCGAAGGTCACGCGACCGTGTCGTTCAGTCAACAGCTTTGCCTTGGACTTGCCGAATCCCATGGCCCGTCCACCGCCCGACTGCATCTGGCGCATGAAGAACACCCACACCGCGATCATCAGCAGAATGGGGAACCAGGACGCGAGCAGGCTCAGCAGCGACGGGACATCCTCGTCCGGCTGGCGGACGTTGATCTTGACGCCCTTGGCTTCGAGTTCCTTGATCACCTCGGACTGGTTCTTCGGGCCAAGCGTGGTGAACGCCCGGGATTTGTCCGAGAATGTACCGGAGTAACGATCGCCTTGCACCAGCACTTCGTTGATGTTGCCGCCCTTAACCTGGCTCATGAACTCAGAATAGCTGATCTCATTGGCCCGACGGCTTTGAGCTGGATTCTGGAACAGGTTGAACAGCGCGAACAACAAAAGGCCAATGACGACCCATATCGCGAAATTCCGGAAATGAGAGTTCATTTGTGTCCCTTCCTGGGGCGCATGGCGACATCTTCAGCGCCACAGCGCGCCGGGCCGTTGCAGGATCGATCAAATCGTCCCTTCGGCTGGTTCGCTTAACATAGGGAGGTGCAGGAGTCTTGCCAAGTTGGCGCTTCGAATCATGTCAGCCTTTTCTGATCTTTCTCCTGGCAACCATATTGGGGCCTCTGCTCGCATTATGATCGTCGTTCACAGAATGAGTAGGCCCCAGCAACGCACGGGCTCCAGCCTCGTCGCCCCGGCTCCGCAGCAGCTCGGCCAGAGCCGGCACCGCCACGAGTTCATCATCCTGCCGGAAAGCTGGCAGACCGCGTACCGCTCCAGCAGGGACAGGTAAAGGGCTTAGACCTGAATACTTTGCCAACAGGTCGACGATGTCGCTCCCGAGCGGCCCGATCTCAACCGATCCCGGATGACCTGCCCAAAGCGCGGCCTGGAACCGGTCGTCCCAAACAACGGCCATGCCTGGCGACAACCTGATCCTTTGCAGACCGCCTGCCCGGTCCGGCTCCCTGAAAATCAAAACCACGCCCCCGGCAGTGGCCTCGCCCTCGATGATCGCCCCACCCAGCGTGAAGGAAAATCGCCCCCGCGCCGTCCGAACCCTCTCGAAAGCCGCCTCCACCGCCGAAAGCTCGGCCGCCAGCGCACCACCACCGGCATCACCCACAAGCCGTCGCAGCAGCCGGATGCCCAATTCAGGCTCCGCAACCAGGCCAGTCCAATCGACCTCATGGACAGCATCGAGAAGAAGGCGACTATCGCGCGCCTGCAGTGCGTCGGTCGCAGCCGCCAAAGCGTGATGCGCCCGCTGCATCCGGCCCGTCGCACGCACCAGGGCCTCCCGCGACAAGCCCAGCCCCTCGAGAGCCTGGAGTGCCTGGCGAACCCGCACCCGCTCGAACCGCCGGTCGGCATTGCTCGGGTCTTCGACAAAAGGCAGCTTTCGCCCGGCAAGCGTCGCATAGAGCCGGTCTCGCGAGACACCCAGCAGCGGTCTGAGAAGCGGAATAGTCACCGGGCAACCATCCAATGCCGCCCGCGTCACCGCCCCGGTCACGGGCATCGCCGCCAGCCCATCGACCCCGCTGCCGCGGAGGAGCCTCATGACAAATGTTTCCGCCTGATCGGAGGCTGTGTGTGCGGTGACGACCGCCCCCCCCATCTCGCGTGCCACCGCGTGAAGAAGGTCATAACGAGCCTCGCGCGCTGCCGCCTGCACACCGCTTGCCGGATGCGGCCCCGCCCATCTCAACGTCCGGTGCGCCAACCCGCGCCCCCCAGCTTCACGCGCGACGAACGCGGCCTCGGCGGCGCTGTCGGACCGCAAGCCATGGTCAATCGTCACGACAACGAGGTCAGGCACACACATGTCGGGAGAGGATTGCGCCCGCAAAGCCTGCCGCCAGTCGGCAGCGAGATGCATGAGCGCCATACTGTCGCAGCCACCTGACACCGCCAGAACCAGCACGCGAAAGGAGCCGAGCGGGGCAAACAGCCCAGGAAGCTCGGCCTCATCAATCGGAAGATGCGCTTGGGTCAAGCCGCGCCCCTCCCGGGCTCAACACCCCTGCCGCTGCTTCAGGGCGCGAGCCCTGACGCGGACATCCGCCGGGGTCTGGGCATTGAGACGGTCGAGTTCGGCAAAAATTCCGCAATCCTTCTGCCCGAGGTGATCGAGCGACTGGGCAAGTTTCAAAAGGCTGTGCGGAACCTTGGAGCTGTCCTTGTGCTTCTCGATGACAGCGAGAAACGCACGCCCCGCGGGTTTGTATCGCCGCTGCACGAACAAACTTTCACCGAGCCAGTATTCCGCGTCTCCCGCCAACCGGTCGTTCGGGAACCGCTTGAGGAAGTCTTCGAACGACGCCTCTGCCGCCCCGTAATCCTGCTGCAGCAGATAACCGTAGGCGGTTTCATAGGCTTCGCGCGGCTGGGCAGCACCGTGCGCGGGTGCCGCTGCGCTGCTCGCCCTGTTGACGGAAGCATTCTGCGGCTTCGGCGCATCGAGCAGCCGGCCGATGGGATCGCTTGTGCCCGGCGTCACGGTCGTCGAGCCAAAGCCCGGGATGGACGTTGCAGCAGGAGCCCCCGCACCACCCTGCGGATAGGACGGCAGCGGCGCCGCAAATCGGCTCCCGCCGCCCTGCGGCTGGAGATCCCCCCGCCGGCCGTCATTCGAAAGCTGGCGCACCTGATCGCTGAGCTGCTGGATCTGTTCAGCAAGCGCACGAACCTGGGTTTCAAGACTGTCGATACGGGCATTATCGACACCGCCCCCCGTACCCCTGGCAGCACCACCGCCGCCTGCACCGCCACGGCCGAGGGAATCCATCGTCCCGACCGTCACCTGCATGTCCGACAGCCGCTCCTCGAGCTGATCGAGGCGCGCATTGACCTGGCTGTCACCCGCCTGGCCCGAACTCCCTTTTGATTTACTCGTCTGGCGCGTCGAACGTGATTGATTCTGCTCTGCCGCCACAGTCTGGGCGAACAGCAGGGTGCCCGCCGCAACCGCGATCATGACCAGCAAATTCGATGGCTTGCCCATGAGACACTCTTCCGTTTGCGGCTTGTGTTCCTAGTGTTCCTAGCCGTCCCTGCATCGCAGCAGACCCTAGCATGGATAACGGCAAGGGTCGCCCCACGCAGCACTCATACCCATGCGGCCTGCTTCAATTGCCGCAGCAATACCCCAACTGTTGCGCAATCGTCACGATGTTCTTCGCAGCAAACCATCAGCGCCGCCAATCGTTCCCGAAATCCGACGACTTGTCGAATGCCAGCTCTCCTGACCGGCCTCTCTCATTCGAGACCTCGTCCTGTCCGATGGCGGTCTGCACCCGTCGGTTCTGGGCCGCACACAACGCCGTCTGGCAAAGGGCAATCGGCTGCTCGTTCCCACGCGCCCGCACCACGATCCGGTCCGGCGAAACGCCCTCTGCGATGAGGCGGTTGCGAACCGCTTCTCCACGGCGCTGTGACAAGGCAAGATTGAAATCCGCGCTGCCGCCGTCGTCGGAATGCGCCTCGATGATCACGGGCAGCTCGCGATGGCGCAGAAGCCACCGCGCCTGCGCTTCCAGAACTCCTTGTCCCTTGGCCGTCAGAGTTGTGCTTGCCTCGCCGAAAAAGACACGGTCACCCGCAGCCAGGAGGAAGTCGAATGCCAGGGCCTTGCGGGTGTGCACCGACAGTCCGGATTGGCCGGGTTGAGTACGACTCCCGGCATCGTCGGACCAGCCCTTTGTCCGCACCACATGGGCTTCTGCTCCATCCCGGAAGGTTACGCCGGCCTTGGCCTGTTGCGCTCCGCTGCCGGTGCGCGACCGCCGCCACGACTCCCACCTCCGCCCACCATGACGTTCGCCGAAATAGCGGCGCAGGTCCCGGCGCGAGGAATCGGCAGCAAGGGTGTCTGGATAACGGGCAACCACCTCTTCGAGATGACGCCGGCCGATCATCACGTCGCCCCGCTCCAGCGCGGCGAGACCTTCCGCCATCAGATCCGCAGCTTCCCGGCCTTGATCCGGGCGCAGCGCCGATTGACCGGTCGAGACGGAGCCCAGCAGAACCTCCCGACCCTGTGCGTGCGCCGCTTGCGGTTGGCAGAGGGCCGCACCCGCGAAAGCAACCATGAGAAAGAGGCCATAGCCGAAACCGGTCGGCGCCTT
The DNA here is from genome assembly GCA_047971765.1 of Hyphomicrobiaceae bacterium. Lineage (GTDB taxonomy): Bacteria > Pseudomonadota > Alphaproteobacteria > Rhizobiales > Hyphomicrobiaceae. Next base: position 11,671 of record JBKDZY010000387.1, read on the forward strand.
CACAAACAACCGCCGTCCATTCGGATGACGCCGAGCAGCCTCCGACCCACCCACGAATTCAATACTTGATGCCCCGACTTTCATTTCAACAGCCGCCCAACAACACGCCCCTGAAGCTTAACGGGTCTCAAAATAATGAGGCTTCATTTTGTTTCGGATTGGGCGCTTCCAAGAGCATTGGACGGATCTTGCTCCGAAACATCAAACATCGGTGCACATATCATCTGTTGCACGAACCGGATATTGCACCGGGACCCAACCACTCTCTGGACAACACAACACCGGCGACGCATTCCGAAAAACGAAAACGGCCGGCATTGCGCCGGCCGTCTCATCAAACAAAGCTCATTTCAAGCCAGCAAGCGCGTGACGCAGCCTGCTGCCATCAGATCATCATGATCCGGCGCCGCGCGTATTGAGCACGGTCTGCGCGCGCCTGTTCTGTGACCAGCACGAGATGTCGTCGCAAACCGCAACCGGACGCTCCTTGCCGTAGGACACCGTGCGAATGCGGGCCCGGCTCACGCCATGGCTGGCGAGGAACCGCTTCACAGTTTCAGCACGCCGCGCACCAAGCGCAATGTTGTATTCACGCGTTCCGCGCTCGTCCGCATGCCCTTCGATGGTGATCGTATAGCGGGCATACTGCTGCAGCCAGCGCGCCTGACCGGTGAGCGTCTGTTGCGCCTCGGGCGTCAGATCGCTGCTGTCGGTCGAGAAATAAACGAGGTCACCAACGTTCTGGCTAAAATCCTGATGCGTGCCCGGCTGTGCGTTGCCGCGCGAACTTCCAAGACCTCCCGGCCCCAGACTGAGATCCTGCGGTTTTGGTGACTGGCTGGCGCAAGCTGCAGCGGAAACAGCCAGCACAACAGCAATGGCCATCCGCACAGGCGCTAATCTTGCTCTGCCATTCATAACGCTACCCCCTGGTCGGCCGATCCCATCACCAGCCGCGCGTATTTGAAGTCCCTGGCAATAACCCTCTAGCCGCATGCACGTACGAAAATAAGGCCGCGACGAGGCTGAATTCGGATTTGGCAGCAATCCCAGACAAGCGCAAGGGTGCTTGAGTGACAGTACACATCTTTCCTGCCATGCAGGAATTGCATGAGCAAATTTCCGACGCCACGCGTCCCCCTCACGGTGCCGGGACGGCTTCTCGCACAACCCCGATCACAATCGACCTCAAGACTCGATGGGTCCGCACACATCCCAGGAAAACGCCACGAACGGGCAAAAAACCAGCAGCCCTTCGGGCCGGACGCAAAAGACACACCCGGATCATTCAAACGATGAAACCGGGCCAAAGAAAAAGCCGTTCGAATCAGATTCGAACGGCTTCAAAATTCCAGACGCTTTCAGCAGGGAACCGTACTCTGAAATGACCATCAATCCGCCAGCGAAGCTATTGAATTGTGGGATCGGAACCGAGCCTTATTGTCCCTATTGAGAAACAATCACGCCTTTCATTTTTCCTAGCTTATAATCCCCCTGAGGGGATTGTCGCATTTAGCGAACAGACTGCACAGTGGCGGGACTGTTGCCACCGAGCTTCATCGGCTCGTAATGCTCTTCGCGGCGGCAAGCTGCAACCGCGACCGTGGCCATGATCGTCGCCAGGACGATAGCGCCTTTAACTGCCTTCATGTCTCTCTCCTACGAGCTAGTTCGGCAATCGCATCTTCGAGGTACCTGGGGAGCCTGCGCAGATCAAGGACGAGTGTCCTGCAATCGACGCTTTCCAACTCCAGAGATGCGAAAATACCACGCGCACCCCGGACCAGACCCTGAACAGCCCGTAACTCGGGCTTCCGAGCTACGGTTGAAACACGCGGTGGCGCCAAATCAGCGCCACCCAACTGAGCTCTAAGGTAGTGAAAACCCGTTAAGTCCACGTTAAGCGGCGTCGCGATTCGAGAATCGAAAACGTCCGCCGAATCCGCATACTTGACTCCCTGCTCAAGCTTGGCAGCACATCCCGCACACAGCGGGCGGAGCATTCGACAACGACCAGCCTGTCTCCACGCAAATGAAGGCGGACCGGGCAGGCGGATCATCTCGATCGGAGCATTATCTTTGCCAGGTTGCTGGCGAGCATGGAGCCTCCGGCGGGCAGAGGCGTCAGCCTCACGCCAGCAATGGCGACCACGCCGGATCGGAGGCAAACGATCTGGTCTTGACCAGCCGCTCGTTCCGCCCCGTCACGTCGATGAAATAGAGCTTGGGCCCACCATTGGCTCCGCGGTGATCCCGGAAGAACATCAGGAAGCGGCCATTCGGCGCCCAGGTCGGCCCCTCGTTGTGGAATCCCTCGGTCAGCACCCGTTCGCCGGTTCCGTCCGTTCGCATGACGCCGATCAGGAAGCTGCCGGCATAGGTCGTATTACCCGTCGACGCCAGTTCAACCACAATGGGGATGCCGCCTTGCGGCACGATAGCAAGATAAGGCGGCGTTTGCAGCGCCTCGCTGACGGTAAGCACAAGGTCGACTCTGCCCTGGCCGATGCGTCCCGTTCCAGGATCCGTCTTGCCGAGCACGGTATAGATGATCGACAGGGCGCGGGGCGCAGTGCTATCCACTGTCGCTTGTGCAATGTT
>JBKDZY010000388.1:0-6078 GCA_047971765.1 Hyphomicrobiaceae bacterium
ATGAAGTTGCTGACTAACTGGATATGTGACAGGAGTCGGTATTCCTCAGGGAATAGCAGCCAGTATGTTCGCACGAATTTAATCTGATCCGATAGCACTGGCAAAAGTTCAGTATTTCTTGCCATGAAGCAGGGCAAGACACCAAGGCCAACGCCGTTTTCGACCGCATCGAACTGTGCCTTGACTGTGGCCGCACGGTAAACAACGTCGAGACCCGGGAGGATCGCACGGTTGAAATCCAGTTCCGGTGTGTAGAGCAACTCGTCAATGTAGCCGACAAATGGGTAGTTCTGAAGATCGGTGCGACAAGTCGGGGGTGGTCGTTGATCAAAAAAGCCCGGGCCGGCATAGAGTCGCAAGTCGTAGTCGGTGAGCTTGCGCATGATGACCTGACCTGACAGTGGCCGATCCAAGCTTATGGCGATATCCACATCCCGCCGCCAGAGTTTGTGTGAAGCCGGCACCGGTACGAACTCGACCTCCGTTCCGGGATTTTCTTTGACCAGTTGGGATAAGATATGCGACAGTACGGCATTGCCGAAACCATCCGGTGCGCCGACGCGAATTCTGCCCTTGTTCTTGCCATTCAACCGGGAGAGCCTGTCCGAGATGTCGATAGCAGCTTGTTCCATTTCAATGGCCTTCTGGAAGACCTGCTGCCCGGCTGATGTGAGGACTAGCCCGTCGTCGGCTGGCTCGAAGAGGTGGCAGCCAAATTTTGCCTCCATTTGCCGGATACGACGTGCAATCGTGGTATGGCTGACGCCAAGACGCTTGGCCGCCCGGCTCAGTCTTCCAGTCCGTTCGATTTCCAGAAAGATCCTTATGTCATCCCAGTTGAACCGCATACGGAACCCCTTCTATAAAGCTCAATCGTATACCAGTTCAGGTAACCACGTCACGATTTCAGGAACCATCAGCAGAAGCGTGACGACTGCAAGTTGGATCAGCACGAAAGGGATGATGCCCTTATAGATATCTGGGGTCCGGATCTCGGAGGGAGCAGCACCTTTCAGGTAGAATAGCGAGAAGCCGACCGGGGGCGTGATGAACGAGGTTTGAAGAGCCACAGAAAACAGGATTACGAACCAGATTGGGTCATAGCCAAGGTCATTGACCACAACCGGTCCCACCAATGGTAGGAAAATCAGGGTGATTTCCAGCCAGTCAAGGAAGAAGCCCGCAAAGAAGGACAAGGCCAGAATGGTGATGATAACACCCATGTTCCCAAAGGGAATGGCGTTCAGCGCCGAGGCAATCATTTCGTCGCCGCCGAGCGCTCGCATGACAAGCGCAAAGGCTGTTGCACCGATGAATATCCCGAAAATGAAAGCGGTCGTCAGCGTTGTGCGCCGGGCCACTTCATAGAGAACGCCGATGCTCAGACGCCTGTTGGCCAAAGCGAGCAGGGTTGCCCCCAGAGCACCGATTCCGGCGGCTTCGGTTGGAGTTGCTATCCCGGCGAAAATGGACCCCAGAACGGATACAATCAGTCCAAGGGGCGGTAGAACCGCGAAGAATGTTCGCATCACGCTGCCAGCGGTCAACGGTGAGATATTTTCCGGGCGCGGTGCGAGGGAGGGATTTAGTGCCACAGCCACAACAACGTAGACCAGGTAGGCACATCCAAGCAGTCTCCCGGGAACAAGTGCGCCCATGAACAATTCTCCCACAGAGAGAGCAAGTTGGTCTGCCATTATGATCAGCATGATCGATGGTGGGATTAGGATACCAAGTGTGCCGGCTGACGCGATGACGCCTGCCGCGAGGCGCCGATCATAGCCCTGCTCAAGCATGATCGGCATTGCAATTGTTGTCAGAAGAACCACCGAGGCACCGACAATGCCCGTGGAGGCCGCCAGCAATATACCGATCAGGATGACCGCGACTGCCAGGCCGCCACTAAACCGGCCGAGTGTATTGGCGAACTCTTTCATCAGGGTCTCGGCGAGCCCGGATTGATCGAGCATCAGCCCCATGAAGATGAATAAGGGTAATGCGACAAGAACGGCGTTTTCCATAATTGCCCAGATACGCTGCACGATCACGGCATAGTCTCGCCAGCTATCAAGGAAGTACGTATCGACGCCAAAGTGGCTGTTCAGCCACAAAGCAACAAGCGCCACCACAAGAGAGGTTCCGGCTAGCGACCAGACCACCGGAACGCCGAGAAACAACAGCGCGATAAAGCCAACCAGCATGCTGATGACCAAGAGTTCATTTGCCGCGAGACCGAGCATTGGCGCTCCTTGCTAAATATTGTTATTGTTGAGTTTTCTGTGGAGCCCGCGGTTCGCGCACACGGAACAGATTGATCATCCAGAGTGCACGCGACAGGGCTGCGAGGAAGACAAGCCCCATCGCTACCGGGATAACCGCCTTGAGGAGCCACCTATGGGTCAGTCCGCCCGGAGAGCGGGAAACCTCATTCAGCTTGTGGGAAAACTCGACAAAGGGGATTGCGTCACGGGCAATGACAAAGGCGAAAGGCATCACGAGAACAAGCATCGCAAGCAGGTCTATCCAGGCACGGCGCTTTACTGACCAGTGCTCGGAAATTACATCGACCCTGACGTGTTGATCTTCGACCAGGCAGTAGGCGACACCGATCATCAGTGCGAAGGCGTAAAGGTGCCACTGCAGTTCTTCGAGTGCGACAAGGCTGGCAGCAAAGACATAGCGTAGCACGACATTGGCGATGATGATCCCAATCAGCAGAAGCCAGCCGAGATGAGCACTGATCGCGATGAAGCGGACGGCTCCGTTGATCGCGCGTGAGAGGAGGGGCATGCGACCTTCAAGGTGTACATGCCCCGCTGTGGGAGTATCTTCGACAAGATGTGGCATCGGCTGAACTCCCCACAGGATTTCCAGGTTTCAGAAGACAGAATTACAGGTCAGTTTGCGGAAGGAGCATTCGCCCAGGTCCAGTCACGGGGGAGATATCCGAGCGCGTGCCATTCCGCGTTCTGCGCTTGGAAGTCCTTCATCGACTCGTAGATCTTCGCGAACTGCGGGTTGTTTTCAGATTCGCGGATCATGACGGTCTCGGTTGCGTCACGAAACTTCTGCAGTACCTCTTCGGGCAAGCGCTCGGCAGTGACACCCTTTTCCGCAAACGAATTCAGCACCGCACCCTGAAGCGCCTCTGCCCGAGCCATTGCATAAGTCACGCCGGCCATACAGGTTGTTTCGATCAGGGCCTGGGTCGTCGGCTTCAGCCCGTTCCAAACATCGCCGTTGATGTAGAGATATTGCGAAGTGGAAGGCTGATGCCAGCCCGGCAAATGATAGTATTTTGCCACCTGATAGAACCCGAGTTGTTCATCCACTGTCGGGAGTGAGAATTCCGTTGCATCCAGAACGCCGGTTTCAAGCGCCTGATAAAGCTCGCCGCCGGGCAGGACCGTGACGGACATGCCGACTTCTTTCATGATCTCGCCACCCAGCCCGGCCGCCCGGAACTTAAGCCCGTTCAACTGATCGACACTCTCGATCGGGAACTTGAACCAGCCTGCGGCCTCGGGGCTGATCACGCCACAAAGGATCGGGTGCACATTGTAGGGCTCAAAAAGTTCCTGCAGCAGGCTGTTGCCTTCGCCCTCATACATCCAGGCGATAAACTGGGCCGGCTCCAGACCAAAGGGCGTAGCGCCGAAAAGGGCTGATGCTGGGACCTGTCCCCGCTCATAGCCCATCCAACTGTATCCGGCTTCAATCTGTCCAGTGGCGGTACTTTCAAACACCGCCAGCGCCGGGATCATCTTGCCGGGCTCGAATACTTCGAGTTGGATATTGCCGCCCGATGCGCGTTCCAGCTGATCCGCAACCCAAGGCAATGTATCTCCCAGAGCTGTCAGGTTTGACGAGAAACTGATCGGAACGGCCCATTTCAGCTTGTCCACGTCTTCGGCAATTGCGGCCCCTGCGAAGGCGGCAAGTCCACCTGCCACGCATAAGGTTGTTGCGCTCGAGCGGAGCGTATTCATAAACAGCATTACAGATTCCTCCCATGTAGATCGCTGAACCGCGCTATGAGCGGGCGGCGATGGGGAAATCTAAGTCGGTGTGTTTCCCCGATCCTATGAACGATTTTCGACAGCAGGTGTGCGAAATCGTCAGTTTTCATCCGGTGCCGGTTAAATCTTGATCGCAACTGCCAGTACATAATGGAGGGGTCGGGATGCATGATTTTGGCGAGTATGACTATATTATCGTAGGTGCAGGCTCTGCCGGTTGTGTGCTGGCCAACCGGTTGAGTGAAGACCCGGCTACGCGGGTCCTGCTGCTCGAGGCCGGTGGGAAAGACAATTATCCTTGGATACACATCCCAGTTGGATATCTCTATTGCATCGGCAACCCACGGACGGACTGGGGTTTCTCGACGGCACCATGTGATGGGTTAGGTGGCCGGTCGCTTATCTATCCGAGAGGACGAGTTCTGGGAGGATGCTCCTCCATCAACGGGATGCTCTACTTGCGCGGACAGTCAGCGGATTATGACGGCTGGCGACAAATGGGCAATGTCGGCTGGGGATGGGATGATGTACTTCCCTATTTCATCAAGTCCGAAGACTATTTCGCCGGCGCATCCGATGTTCACGGCTCGGGCGGGGAATGGCGCGTCGAAGAGCAGAGGTTGAGCTGGGAAATTCTCGACGCATGGAAACAGGCCGCTGTTGCGGCCGGAATTCCCGAAACGCTAGACTTCAATTCCGGAGACAATTCCGGGGTCGGCTATTTCAAGGTGAACCAGCGCAAAGGTTGGCGTTGGAGCACCTCAAAAGGCTTCCTGCGTCCAGCCAGGAACCGCGCTAACCTGACAGTGATGACTCATTCACAGGCTGAAAAACTGCTGTTTGTTGGGAAATGCGCCAAAGGCGTGCAGTTCCTTCGCGAGGGCAAACCTGCCTGCGCCACCGCACGGCGTGAAATCGTCCTTGCCTCGGGTGCTATCGGCTCTCCCCAGTTACTGCAACTTTCAGGCATTGGTCCTGGGGCATTGTTGCAAAGGCACGGCATCCAGGTCCTACACGAGGCGCCCGATGTAGGGGAAAACCTGCAGGATCACCTTCAAATTCGTTGCGCATATCGTGTGCAAGGGGCGAAAACGCTCAACACCATGAGTGCGTCGCTATGGGGCAAGGCAATGATCGGGCTGGAATATGTGCTTAAACGCAGCGGCCCAATGTCGATGGCACCTAGCCAGTTGGGGGCATTCGCCTATTCACACGAGGATGTCTCCAGTCCGGATCTCGAGTTCCATGTTCAGCCTGTGACACTTGAAGCATTCGGGCAGGCCCCGCACGACTTCCCCGCAATCACCGCCAGCGTCTGCCAGCTTCGTCCAGAGAGCCGTGGGTATGTGCACATCACGTCTCCCGATGCAAAGTCACACCCCGAGATCCAACCAAATTATCTCTCGACGCGGCATGACCGGATCACGGCTGCACGGGCAATCCAACTGACTCGCAAGATCATGGCTCAGTCGCCATTGGCGCGATACCGTCCCGAAGAGTTCAAGCCTGGCCCATCCCTCATCAGCGATGAGGAATTGGCTATTGGTGCGGGGCAAATTGCCTCGACCATCTTCCATCCTGTCGGGACAGCCCGAATGGGAGCGGACGACCGCGCAGTCGTCGATCCGGAGCTGCTGGTCAATGGGGTCACCGGACTTCGGGTCGTTGACGCATCGATAATGCCGCGGATCACTTCGGGCAACACCAATTCCCCTACCATCATGATTGCCGAACGTGCCAGCGACTTGATCAAACGGGCTTTTAGGTAGAGAGGTGGTTCGGGGGATCTGAACGGGCGGGATAAGTGGATTTTCTGCTGGACAGCGGCATGATGCCGCGAGCGAGGAGAATACCATGGCAAGACGTCCACGCCTGAATCGTAGTCCGTCATTCAAGGCAAAAGTGGCGGTAGCCGCGATCAAGGGGGAAAAGGCCCTGATCGAGCTTTCGCAGGATTTCGACGTTCATCCGAAGCAGATCAAGCAATGGCGCGACCAGCTTCTGGAAGGTGCGACCGGGGTGTTCGGAGATGCCCCGAAGGCCGATCCGGAACCCGCCG
>JBKDZY010000389.1:0-1729 GCA_047971765.1 Hyphomicrobiaceae bacterium
CGCTTTACGCCCGCTATTCCTCGGACAACCAGAGCGAGGCGTCCATCGAGGATCAGTTCCGGCTGTGCCGGGAACATGCGGGGCGGGAGAGGTGGCAGGTGGTCGGGTCTTACGAGGATGCGGCGATCTCCGGGGCCAGCACGATCCGGCGCCCCGGCATCCAGCGGTTGATGCGCGATGCGCAGGAGGGGGCGTTCGACATCCTCCTGGCCGAGGCGCTGGATCGGATCAGCCGGGATCAGGCCGATGTCGCTACGCTCTACAAGCATCTGAAATTCGCGGGCGTCACCATCGTCACGCTGGCCGAAGGCGAGATCAGCGAATTGCATGTCGGGCTGAAAGGCACGATGAACGCTCTGTTCCTGAAAGACCTTGCAGACAAGACACGGCGCGGCCTTCGGGGTAGGGTGGAGAAAGGCAAGGCGGACGGTGGTCTCTGCTACGGCTACAAGGTGGTGAAGAAGTTCGATGGCAACGGCGAGCCGATCCGGGGCGACCGGGAGATCATGCCGGAGGAAGCGGAAACTAGAGCGTGTCGCGGCCTATGTGATTCAGGATTCCCAGATTGGTTGTGATGTGATTTCCTGCTGTTGAGGTAGATATGGGGGTCGCTGATGGGGAAACCACATCCGATAGAGTTACGATCGCGTGTTGTCGGGTATGTCGATGAGGGTCACGGGCACCGCGAGGCGGCGCGGCATTTCCGGGTTTCGCCGAAATTCGTGAACGATCTGATCAAGCTGCGTCGCGAAACCGGATCTCTGGCGCCGCGCCCGCAAGGCAATGGCGGCGGGCACGGCAAGCTGGCGGGCGTGACAGGCTGGATCGAGGCGCGCATCGCCGACAAGGGTGAGATCACCCTCGACGAACTGGCGACGGAACTGGCCGGGACGCATGGCATCGAAGTTCATCGCGCCACCGTCTGGCGGGTTCTGCGTGGCCTTGGGTTGACACACAAAAAAAGACCTGCAAGCGCTTGAGCAGAAGCGTAAGGATGTCGCGGACCTGCGCCGCATCTGGATCGCGAAGCGCCAGCCCTTCATGGCCAACCATCTGGAAAGGTTGGCATTCATCGACGAAACCTCGGTCAAGACCAACATGGCCAAGACAACCGGCTGGGCCCCGCGCGGGGCGCGCCTGGTCGATCACGCACCGTTTGGGCACTGGCGGACCCAGACCTTCATCGGGGCGCTGCGCCATGACCGCCTCAACGCACCTTGGGTCATTGACGGGGCGATGAATGCCCGGATGTTCGCTCTCTACATCGAAACCCAACTGGTGCCGACACTGCGCGAGGGCGACGTTGTCATTCTTGACAATCTGTCCAGCCACAAGGCACCGAGCGCCGCCGAAGCTCTGCGCAGTATCGGCGCATGGTTCTTGTTCCTTCCCCCCTACAGCCCAGATCTGAACCCGATCGAGATGGCATTCTCCAAGCTCAAGACGCTGATCAGGAAGGCAGCGGCGCGAACCTACGATCAACTCTGGGCCGCCGTCGGGCACGTCTGCGACATCTTCTCAGACGAAGAATGTTACAACTACTTCAAGGCCGCAGGGTATGAGGTCAATTGAGTGCAAAACGCTTTAAAGCGTTTCGGTTTTAACCTGCGACATATCCGGCAGCCTTGAAGTAGTTCCAGCACTCTATGGGGTCATAGAGATCGCAGATTGTCCCGATTGCCTCGAAGACTTCTGTAAAGGTTCTCGCCCCGGCCCGTTGCAGGTGGGC
>JBKDZY010000390.1:0-3779 GCA_047971765.1 Hyphomicrobiaceae bacterium
CAGGATGGCATCCACCACCTTGTCGGGGACCGGAATATGACGGACGAGACGTTGCACGGCCATCAGGTCCTCGCTGGCGAGCACCTGCCTGACGTGGCGCTCGTCGCTGCCGGTCGTCGCGAACAACATCCGTCGTTCGGCGATCTCGCCGGGATAACCGACGTCGATCTGCAGAAGGAAACGGTCAAGCTGGGCTTCAGGCAGCGGATAGGTGCCTTCCTGCTCGAGCGGGTTCTGGGTCGCCAATACGTGGAACGGCGCCGGCACGTCGTAGGTCTGTCCGGCAACGGTGACGTGATGCTCCTGCATCGCCTGCAACAGGGCCGACTGGGTCTTGGGGCTGGCGCGGTTGATCTCGTCAGCCATCAGGAGCTGGGCGAAAATCGGCCCCTTGATGAAGCGGAACGACCGCCGGCCGCCCGCACCGCCCTGATCCTCCAGAACCTCCGAGCCGATGATGTCGGACGGCATGAGATCCGGCGTGAACTGGATGCGCTTGGCGTCAAGGCCCAACACCCGACCAAGGGTCTCGACCAGCAGCGTCTTGGCGAGGCCGGGCACACCGATCAACAGACCGTGACCTCCCGACAGAATGGTGACGAGCGCCTGCTCGACCACCTTTTCCTGGCCGAAGATGACGTCGCCCACCGCCTGGTGGACCTGTTGAATACGATCGCCGGCCGCCTCCACGCGGGCGACGATGTCATTGTCCTTGTCGATGACTGTGCTCATTGCGCCTTTGTAGACTGAGTGACTGTGGATCGGCAGATGTGGCCGTGCGAAAGTGTTGAGAATGTGAACATGGTCAAACATACCAGATGCCGCGCCCGAGAGGACAATTAAGTATGAGTAATGAAACCCGGACCGGGGAGGGTCCGGACCGCAGGCTTGGAACGCTCGAGGAATTGCTCAAAGAACAGGCAAATGGCAAGCGTCCCCCGGTCGATTCCTGGGACCCGCCGCACCGCGGCGACATCGGCATGGCCATCCGGCGCGACGGCTCGTGGACCTATCAGGACAGTCCAATCACCCGGCCGGCGCTGGTGCGGCTGTTTGCGAGCGTGCTCAGGCGGGACGCGGACGGACGCCACTACCTGGTTACCCCCGTCGAGAAGATTGATATCGCGGTGGAAGATGCCCCGTTCATGGCCGTTGAAATGGACGTCACCGGAGAAGGCCAGGCGCAACGGTTGCTGTTCCGGACGAATGTGGACGATGTGGTGGTGTGTGGTGCCGATCATCCATTGCGGTTCGAGGAGGAGGCCGGCAGCGGCGGCCTGAAACCCTACCTGCTCATCCGCGGGCGTCTTGAGGCGTTGGTGACGCGAGCCACCACCTACGACCTTGCCGAACTCGCCGTCGCACGTGACGGGACATTCGGCGTGTGGAGCGATGGCGCGTTCTTTGAGATTGGCGGGTGTGGCGACGCGTGAGCGGGACGCCCGCAGTTGCCTCTGCACCTACATGAGTCCGGTTGCGTCTTGCGGCGTTACATGAGGCAGCCAGGGCTCGTCCTGGCGGATCCCGCTGCGCCTCAGGGCTGGCGAGATCTGCAAAGCATTCCGCCGGCGAACCGCTTGCCTTGCCGGAGCCCGGGATTCCGGCTAATCCCTGCGATGGTCACATCAGGCGCCGGTTCTACCATCCGGCGCGCCAGCCGTTTGATGGGTTCAAGCGGCATTCCCACGGAGAAAGAGCATGGCACGTACCAAAATTGCGCTCATTGGCGCCGGCATGATCGGCGGGACCCTGGCCCATCTGGTCGGTCTCAAGGAACTGGGAGACGTCGTGCTGTTCGACGTGGCCGAGGGAATGCCCGCGGGCAAGGCCCTGGACCTCTCGCAGGCTGGCGCCATCGAAGGCTTCAATGCCTCGCTGAAGGGCACCAGCGCCTATGCGGACATCGAAGGTGCGGACGTCATCATCGTGACCGCCGGTGTGCCGCGCAAGCCGGGTATGAGCCGCGACGATCTCCTCGGCATCAACCTGAAGGTGATGGAGCAGGTTGGCGCAGGTATCAAGAAGTACGCTCCCAACACATTCGTCATCTGCATCACGAACCCGCTCGACGCCATGGTGTGGGCGTTGCAGAAGGCGTGCGGCCTGCCGAAGAACAAGGTCGTCGGCATGGCGGGCGTGCTGGACACGGGCCGTTTCCGCTCGTTCCTGGCCGCCGAAACCAACGTCTCGGTGGAAGACGTGCAGGCGTTCGTGCTGGGCGGCCACGGCGACGACATGGTGCCGCTGGCGCGCTACTCGTCGATCGGCGGCGTGCCGCTGCCCGACCTCATCAAGATGGGCTGGCTCTCGCAGGATCGCCTCGACCAGATCGTCGACCGCACGCGCAAGGGTGGCGGCGAGATCGTGGGGCTGCTCAAGACGGGTTCGGCGTTCTATGCTCCGGCCTCGGCCGCCATCCAGATGGCGGAGAGCTACCTCAAGGACAAACGCCGCATCCTGCCGGCTGCCGCCTACCTCAATGGCGAATACGGCGTGAAAGGCCTCTACGTGGGCGTGCCGATCGTCATCGGTTCCAATGGTGTCGAGCGCATCGTCGAGATCGAGCTCAATGCCGAAGAGCGGCAGATGTTCATGAAGTCGGTCGACAGCGTGAAGACCCTGATCGAGGCCTGCAACAGCATCGCCCCGAACCTCGGGGCATAGTTGCGTTCACGGGCCGCATCGGCCTGAAGGCCGGGCCGCAGTCGCGGCCTGAGCCACTTGCCGCTCAACGCGGAAGCGGCTGGAGTTGTGCGGGGCGTTCATGAGCTACACAGATTTTCGACAGGCTCGGCGGTCCATCGCCGGGCCTGTTTTCGTTCTGCCATCCTGAGGATTGTCATTTCCGGGTTTTCTGGCGGTGCCGCAGGATTACGTAGGCGACACCCGCAACGATCAGCCATGCCAGGATGACTGGCGCCCAGAATATGAGCATCACGCCATCGCCGGGGGAGCCACATCCCAATTCGGGATCGCAACTGAAATAGGTCCGCACACCGATCCATGCGGGTACGATCACCGCCAGCGCGAGAAGGGCACGGTTGCCGGCGTAATAGCCGGCAACGATGAACAGCGGCAAGGCGATCGCCGCCGTCCAGACGAACAAGCTGAGGAGTAGCCCCATGCGCGCCGGGCCGCCGCTCAGGCGGCAGCCTTGACTTCGCCGGTGATCTTGCGTGCCGCATCCTCGAGATCATCGGCGGCGACGATCTTGAGGCCCGACGACGCCATGATCTCCTTGCCCTTTTCAACGTTGGTGCCTTCAAGGCGCACGACCAACGGCACCTTCACGCCCAGCTCGCGGGCCGCAGCCACCACGCCTTCGGCAATGATGTCACAGCGCATGATGCCGCCGAAGATGTTGACCAGGATGCCGTTCACGTTGGGATCGTTGAGAATGATCTTGAAGGCTTCGCGGACCTTCTCCTTCGACGCCGAACCGCCGACATCAAGGAAGTTCGCCGGCTCGAGGCCATAAAGCTTGATGATATCCATGGTTGCCATGGCGAGACCGGCGCCATTGACGAGGCAGCCGATGGTGCCGTCGAGCTTGACATAGGCTAGGTCATACTTCGACGCTTCGATCTCGGCAGGATCTTCCTCGGTCAGATCGCGCAGCTCGACCAGTTCCTTGTGGCGATAGAGCGCGTTGGAATCGATATCCATCTTGCCATCGAGGGCCAGCAGGTTGCCGTCCTTGGTCACAACGAGCGGGTTGATCTCAAGCAGGCTCATGTCGTTCTCGGTGAACAAGCGGTAGAGGTTGCCCGCCATCTTGA
>JBKDZY010000391.1:0-10341 GCA_047971765.1 Hyphomicrobiaceae bacterium
GAGCCGGGCTTCCACTCGTCCTTCACGAAGACAAAGGGTCCGGAACCAGTGAAATCCTTGATCTGCTCGTTCGGGGGCGTGTCGGCGACCCGCTTCGGCATCATGAAGGGAACGTTGGATGACGGTTTGCCGAGGCCGAGTGTCACGAGGCCCGTCGGCGCGCTCAACTTCATCACGATGGTCTTGGCGTCGGTTGCCTTCAGGCTTTCGACAAAGCTCATGAGCTTCTGGCCCATGGCGTCCTTCTTGCCCCAGCGATTGATCGAGGCCACGCAGTCCTCGGCGGTTACCGGCTTGCCGTCATGCCAGGTCAGGCCGTCGCGCAGCACCATGGTGTGGGTCAGCTTGTCGTCGGAAACCGTATATTTTCCGACCATCTGGGGCTGGATCTTGCCCTTCGCATCCATCGCGAAAAGCGTGTCATAGATCATGTAGCCGTGGTTGCGGGTAATGTAGGCGGTCGTCCAAATCGGATCGAGGATCTTGACGTCGGAGTGAGGCACGAACTTCAGCACGGTCTCGGCCGCGGCGCTGGCAGCACTTGCCGCCAACAGGGCTGCGCCAAGCGCGAGCCTTTTTGTCCATTTCATACGCAATCTCCCTTTTTTCACCGGTCGATAAACTGACGGACAAGCCAGTGTGGCACGGTCCACTCTGGCGATCGTGTACCGATCATCAAGACATCCTAGCCCCTCGTTTGGCAAATTCCATGCGATTATTTCGTTCGATTGGCGTCGTGATATTCGGCATTCCGAATATCGCACAGTGGTGGAAACGGTGGTGGCAAGTGTGAAATTCCTACGTTTCCCGCTTGCGGGGCATCGACCTCAGGCCCGGTCGCAGATGGCGGTAGGGCAATTGCGTATGATCAATGGCGACGGGCCCTGGTGAGGCGGCAACGATGATGGTGTGGGCCAACGGGGTGAAATCGGCGCGAAAATGCACCGAGCTTTTGACGGCGATGACCGGCAGTTGCCCGGGCTTCAGGCCAAGATGTTCGAAAATCGAGCGATCGGCCGTTTGCGCCGGACGGGAGGCCACGGCGACCAGCACGCCTTCAGGGACAGTCTCGAGCAGCGCCGTCAGGCCGAGGTTGGTTTCCAGCCCGCCCCACATGGGGCCGGACGCGATCCAGCCATCGGATCGCGCCCGCAGGACCCGGGCCCTGGTGGCAACGGGCGTATCGCCTGGGTAGCGCTTGCCGCCGATCTCGAAGTCGCCAAGGCGTCCTTCTCCGAGGTCATGGGCGCGTTTGGCCGTTTCCGGGTCGATCATAGCGCCGATGACGCAATTGCTGGCGCCGGCCTCCATCATGGCCCGCAGCAGTCCTGTCGTGTCGCCGGGACCGCCGCCGCCCGGATTGTCCTGCGTGTCGGCAATAACGACCGGCTTCGCGGCGTCCCTTGCTATTGCCAGTGCGCGGGAAACGGCATCCGTGGCGGAATAGAATTCGGGCAGGAAATCTGCCTCCCGGTCTGCGACGGCCTGCGCGAGAGTCTCGGCTGCCTTGTCCGCTGCGGCTTGTGTGTCTGCCAAGGCCATGACGCTTGGGCCGCAGTCGTGGAAATCGGCATGGGGGAAGCCAGCCGCGAAGGACAGTCCCCAGAGCGAATCGGTTTCTCTTTCCAGGCGGGGCATGAGGTCGAGATAGATGCCGCGGGCGGTGTCGAACTCCGTGCAGCCGCCGTTGATGGGGATCAGGAAGTCGAGTTGCCGGAAGGCCTTGGCCGGCCGCTTGCCGGTCTCAAGGATCCTCAGGAGGCCCTGTGCTGCCCGTTTGCCGGTCTCGGCCATGTCGGTGTGCGGGTAGTGACGATACATGTCGAGGTAGTCGGCGTGCTCGATCATGGTCCGGGTGACATTGGCGTGCAGGTCGAGGGGGATGGAGATCACAAGATCACGGCCAAACCGTTCGCGGATGCGGCGGAGGAATTCTCCCTCACCGTCATCGATGTGCTCGGCGACCATGGCGCCATGCAATTCGAGCAGCAGGCCATCGACGGGCGCGGCTTCGGCCAGGCGCTTCATGATCTCGCCTGTGATGCGCTCATAGGCGTCCTCGGTCACGTGCGCGGATGGCGTTGCCAGGCACCAGAGCAGAGGCACGATCTCGGCGCCGTTCTTCTGCAACTCCTGGATTGCTCCCGAGGCGGGAAGGTTCTTGCCCTGCAGTCTTGCGAGCATTTCGTCGCCAGTGATCAGGGGAGGATAGCTTTTGGGCTGGACGAAAGCCTGATAGTCGGCCTTCAAAGGTGCGAATGTATTGGTTTCGTGCTGAAATCCGGCGACTGCGATGCGCATGATGGTCCCGTGGCGTGAAGTGGCGTCGGGCCAATGTCGGCGGCCCTGATCACAGCAGGGCATATGTTGGCGGTGTTGTCACGCGGGCGCGGGGACGTGACGTGCGGCAATCCCGGGGGCAGTGAATCGTTTCCGGGCGCGAGCGGGTGCGAGGCTGATCTCGCTTCCGGGCCGCCCGTTCCTGCTGACGAGGCGCCGGGTCATCAGGGTGCGAAGTCGATCGCCTTCGATTGATCTGTCGCGGGCCGGGCCATTTCGGCGGGCTGCGCCAACACCTTGTGAATGATGTCTTCCCATGCGTTCACAGCGAACGATTTCTCGAATGCGGCATCAAAGGAGGCGCGCGCCCGGCGCCCCATGGCCTTGCCCCAGTCGCGGTCGTGACTGAGCGTGGTGATGATCTTCGCGAGTGACGCGCTGTCGCCTGTCGCAACCGAACGGCCGCTATCGTAGTGATCAAGGATCCGTGCGACTTCGCCATCCTTGGCGCCGATGAAGATCGCCGGCCGTCCCGCTGCGGCGATGCCATACAACTTGCTGGGGACCACGAAGCCTTCGAGCTGCGGCAGCAGGCTGACAAGATGGACATCGGCAACGGCAAGCGTCGCGCCCAGCCTCTGCAATGGTTGATAGGGTTTCAAGCAGACATTCTCGAGTCCACGCCGTTTCACTTCCGTTTCGAGATAGAGCCGCTTGGCTCCGTTTCCGACAAACAGGAAAACGATCCGGCTGGCGTCGCGGTCGGCCCTGGCCAATGCGCGGATGCGCTCCATGGCGTCCAGGACCGTGTCGATCTCGTGCGCCCTGCCGAGATTGCCCGAATACCCGACGACAAACCTGCCTTCCAGGCCCCATTCCCGTTTCAGGTTCTCGACCGACCGGGTGTCGTCGGCAACGTGCGTATCGGCGGCCCAATTCGGGATTACAGATATGCGTGCAGGATCTACGCCTTGCTGTTTCAGGAAGCTGGCCATCAATTGTCCGATGGCGATGTTCTGGTCGGCTCCGCGGAGTGACATGTTGCGAACGGCAGACAGTGGAGCCCATGCCATGCGCGCAGAACTGCCGCCGAGCGCAACGCCTTCCGCGATTTCGGGGAAGATGTCCTGGAGCCAATTGATGACATGCGCGCCCCGCAACCTGGCCACCGGGCCGAGGATGACAGACAACAGCGGCGGATCGGTCTTGGCGACGATCACATCGCCGCGTTGCGCCGTTCGCAAAACGTGGATGGCAGCACCGAGATAAAACGATGCGTAGTCGAGGAGGCGCCCCAGCAGGGCGCCCCTGCCGAACTTCGTCGTGCCTACCCGATGGACCTGCACACCATCCACACGTTCGTCGGAGGGCAATGCAGACCTGGCATCCTCATAGAGTTGGCGGCTGCACGTCACGCGGACATCGTGGCCACGGGCCGCCAGACCTTGGGCAATGCCGGTGAGGATCTGGCTCGTGGCTGACATGTCCGGAGCGTAGAACCGGTTTATGAAATGGATGCGCTGTTTCATGTCACGACGGCGTGGTGCGAAGATCTTGCGAAAGATCGCGCTATGGTTGTTCGCGCGTGCTCACTGTTCGGGAAGCATAGTCTGACTGTGGAGCATGGCCCGTCCATGGCAATTTCAGAAAATTGCGTGCAGGGAATTTTCGTGTTGCGCGCGGGGCACTAAATTCCCGAAAAAGTTGAGAAATTTAAAATCTATCGCGCATTTGGTGTGACATCGCAGTCGGCAACGGCGGGCTGACCATCACTGCTTCACTTGTCTGCCTGTTCGTCGGTCCGGGCAATCTTGATATCGTCGTACCACATTGTGCCGCGAACGAGTTTCTCGGAGGCCGACCGTGCATCCAGTCGCAGATGAAGCATCTGCGTTTCGCACCGCTGTCTCGGCACCACGAACTGCAGTTCGAAGGTCTTCCAGCGCGGTGTCATGCCAAACTGCATCGGCGTCTCGGCGAGAGGCTCGGACGTCTTCGGAAGGCATGACACGCTCCAGACGAGGCCTCGCTTTCCGGTCAGCTCGCCGCGCAGGCGCCCTTTGAGGATGTAGGTCCCGGGCGCCAGGGCAATGATCTCCGAAACGCCGCCGAACTCGATGCGGCCTGTCACAAACTCGAGCTCCAACGCCATGTTGTTGCCGTCCAGGGGATCGGGTGCGCGGTGGATGCGGGCTCCGGTTCCCTTGGAGACCACCCAGTCGAACGGGAGGCCGGAAAACTCGGTTTCGAAGCCGGAATTGAAGACCGTGCCAGCGTTTCTCAACTGGTCTTTCGGCAAGAGTTGCAACCATGAAGAGTACGCGAGCTGGTAGAAGCCTTTATGGATCAGGAATTTTATATAGTTGCGCCAATCCTCTATCGTGGCGGGAGCTGGTGTTTTCTGGGTCGCCAGGAGCAGATCCAGAGGTGTCCGGGCATCGGTGATGTAGTTGGTGACGCTCGAGAAGAACTGATGCCGCCAGGGCGGATTGTTGTTGAGCAGTGCCTTCACGGCGCCGTTGGACAGCGGCGCCTCGGCCAGCTGCGCCAACGCCGGAATGACAAATGGAGCTGCGTTCGGATTGGTCCTGAGTAGCTGGTCGGCGCGAACCAGAGCCGCCTTGTCGTTCTGCCGGTCCATGTTCCGGCGCATCAACCAGTAGATGGCATGGCTCTGGTGAAGTGAAAGACGGGCGGCTTCGCGGTAGTATTTCTCGGCCTTCTCGGACCAGTCCGCAGCCGGTGTTTCGAGATCCTCGATGCGGCCGAGCAGCGTCCATGCGCGGGCGGTAAGCGGGGCCCTCTCCAGGGCGCGCTTGATCATGCCGCGCGCCTTCCGGAGATGATCGCGGTCGGTAGTGGTCAGAGGCTGGGTGACCGGCCGGGGGCGGGCCTCGTTCGTCTTGTCCGGGCCCTCGTCTGCACTCATCTGCCGTGCTGTCGCGGCGATGATCCCGACGCGCGAGGGTTCGAATGTCGGGAGTGCGCTCAACTCTCTTGATCCGGGATGTTCGGCTTCGATTTTCGAAATGATCTTTGCTGCTTGCTGGATCAGGGCAGGCGGGTTGCCCGGGGCGAGTTCAAGGGCCAGGCCGGGATTTTCCTTTGCGAGGTAGGCGACCAGCGTATGGGTCACGAGAAGCCAGACGAGCGCAGCTCCCACTCCAAGCGGCAGAATCCAACCTCGCCAGTTTTTCCGATTTTCAGCCTTTGGATTAGGCATTTGTCCTGCATGTTCCATCGACCTGGGCCTTGCAGGTCATTGTGTATCCTATCGGCGCATAAACAAACATCCCGCCGGCTCAGTACGTTCTTCCCATAATGCGATGCAATATATCCCGCAGGCCTGCGGGGCGTTGACGTGAGGATGGCCGGACGTGACCGCGGCGCCTATGGCGGCGTTTGCGTATTGCCTCCTTGCCATTGTTCAAGGTTATCGACGGTTGTGCGTCGTAGATGGCGCGCCGCTCAGGTGTCTTGAGGTCTTCCCATGCCGAGGTGATCCGTCCAGCGAATACGGATCTGGACTGGTCATGCGTTGCATCCGGGTGGAGGCATCTCATCAGCAGCGCAAGGTTGCGCCGCAACTCCTCGGTCGAGGTGTGCCTGTCGCCGCCTAATGTCCGATAGCTATCCGTCTCCGGTGCCAGCAGGATCTGTTCGACGAAGAAGATTGCGGCCTCCTTCAGGAATTCGGCATCGCGTCCTGTCGCGGCGGCAGCGTCCTGGATCACGTCATCCTGGCCGGCGGCGACCCGCAGCAGGTCTTCCATGCCATGGGGCAGCTCTGCCTCACGTCCATGACGAACCCTTGTCGGGATCTGGATGAGGTCGATTGCCATCCTGAGTGCGGAAAACCGGTCCATCTATCGGTCCTTGCGGGTGTCCGGCAGGTGGTGGGGTGACGCCTTGTCTTCATCGAGATGGTGCCCGTACTGGTAGGGATCCTTGCCGTATCCATACCCGTATCCGTATCCGTAGCTGGCGCTTCTGGAATCGTATTTGGTCAGAAGTGCGCCGACCAACGGTGCGCGGGCGAGCTCCAACCGGCGGAGAGTGCCGCGGATTGCGCCAGATCGGGCCTGCCCGGCGGCCACCACGAATACTGTCGCCGAGGTTATGTTGGACAGGAGCTGTGCATCGGCAATGACCATGTCCGGCGGGCCGACGATGATGATGAGGTCGAAGACTTCCAGGCCGGTCGCCAACAGGCTGTGCATGCGTGCGCTCGCCAGGAGGTCGGCAGCGTTCGGGGGCAGCGGGCCTGTCGGCATGAACGCCAGGTTCGGCAGGTCTGTCGCCAACATGACATCCGGCGGTGTGGAACCGCCGGTGAGGCAATTCGTCAAACCAGCCGCATTGGGCAGATCGAGCTTCTTGTGCAGGGACGGATTACGCAGATCGGAATCGATCAAGAGAACCTTCAATCCCATGGTGGCGAAATGGCGCGCAACTGCAAGAGTTGAAATGGATTTTCCCTCAGCGGGGCCAGAACTTGTGAAGAGCAGGGTCTTCGGCAGTCCATTCTCTGTCGAGAACTGGAGTGATGTGCAGAACGAACGATAGGCTTCGGCGAGCGAGGACCGTGGTTCGAACAGTTCCTTCTCGACCGGAGTGCCATCGGCCACTTTGGGAATGACGCCAAGCACGGGAAGATTGGCAATCTGTTCCAGTTCCTCGACCGATTGAACCGTATCGTCGAAGCTCTCGAGGCCATAGGCGGCTGCGACACCAATTCCCAGCCCCAAGGCCAACCACATGATCAGGGCACGCTTCAGGTTGGGAGACGAAGGTCCGCGGGGAACCTGCGCCTGATCGACGATGAAAACGTTGTTCGTGCCAACACCGCCAGCAACTTCCACCTCCTTGAGACGCTGCAACAGGCCATTGTAGAGGGAGCGGTTGGTGTCAACCTCGCGTTTCAGGATGTTGTACTGGATGAGCTTCTTTTGAAGTTGCAGGACATCCGCGCGCAAGGTCTCGATCTGTGCCCTGGTCTCCTTTTCCTGCAGCAAGGATGCCTCGTAGTCCCCTTTCAACGTGGACTTGATGGCACTGACCTCGTTTGCAATCAGCCTGTCGATCTCCTGGATCTTCCTGCTGATCTCGACCATCGCCGGATAGCCGGCCTTGAAGGTCTCGGACTTCTCCTGGTACTCGATCTCCAGCTTCTTCCTCTCGCTGCGCAGGGTCTGGATCACGCTGTTGGAGAGGAACTGCGGCAGTTCCACACTTTTGGAATTCTGTACCTGGCGCCAGATCTGTTCCTTCTTGATGCGATCGGCAACAATGGTGGTCAGGGCGGAATTCGCCGCCGCCAGATTGTTCTCGGCGATCGACGATTTCTCGTTCATGACAATGATTTCTTTCTGCTCGGAGAAGCTGAGCAGGGCCTTCTCGGAATCCTCCAGCCGGATCTTCATCTGCTTCGACTGGTCTTCGAGGAAGGTCTTGGCGTAGGCGCTGGACTGAAAGCGCTTGTCGATTGTCTGATCAATATAGGCCTTGGCATAGGCGTTCGCGATCCGCGCGGCGCGGGTTGGCGAGGGATCAGTATAAGAGATGTCGACCAGGCGTGATCCCGGGACGGGGTGGACAGACACGCGCGCGCCAATCATGCCAGCCGCGATTTTTTCCTTATCGGCGGGGCTCAATGGGGCCTGCTCTTTCGAGGAGGTCAGGCCGATCGCGGATTGTATCCACCCCAGGACTGAAAACCCGGAAGGCTTGAACATGTCCTCGTCCTCGCCGGCGCGCACCGAGGACGCGACCCTGTCGGCCAAGGATTGGCTTTTCAGCACTTCCCACTGGGTGCGAAACCCTTCGTAGCCCGGATCTATCGGGGCGCTGCTGTCGCCGTCGACGATCTTTGCAGCCTGGCGGTCGATCTGGATGCGTACGGTGCTGGTGTAAAGCGGGGTCTGCATCAGTGTGCGCGTTGCCCCCACCAGGAGGCACGCTGCCGCAATACCGAGAATCAGGAACTTTCGCTTCAGGAGCAGCCGCACGTACCACAGCAGGGTCCGGCGCAACTCGTCGTCAACTTCCTCCGGTCCGGCACCATAGGCCGCGGGACTGGCGTAGGCATTGGTGGGCAACTTCGGTGGCAGATGTGCCGATTGGCGCCAGTTGGGGCCGGGATCAGGCAGATACTTTCCCGAATTATGTGGCGGGCCATCGTCCATGGTCGAACCCCTCAGTCTTGACAGCCCGGGGCAGCAGAGCGCCGCACGAGACAATCCTGAAAACGATCACAGCAGGGCGAACACGCCCGCGATTGGCAATGCCTTCAGGACGGTGTTGAACAGTTCCTTCGCGGAGCTCGTTTCCACGACCACCACGTCGCCCGAACGAATGACAGGGTCATCCGTCTTGCCGGCGCGAATGTCGGCAATATCAAACTTGGCAGCGGCTCGCTTGCCGTTGATGTTCCGGAACACAATGACATTGGTATCGGAAACGGCGTCCAGACCCTCCGCCAGTGAAATCGCCTGCAGCAGGGTCGCGCGGCCTCGATAGGGGAACACTCCCGGCTTTTTCACTGAGCCTTCAACGGTGAAGCGCTGGCTGTTGTACTCCTTCACGAACACCGTGACCTGCGGATGCTTGAGGTATTTCTCACCCAGCCTTGTGGCGAGTTCACGCTCGATCGCCTGTGCCGTTCGTCCCGATGCCTGGACGTCGCCGACGAGCGGGAGGTTGATCGTACCGGTGTCGGCGACCTGCACGCTTTTCGAAAGCTCGGGCACCTTGAACACGGAAATCTCGAGCACATCCTGGGGGCCAATGCGATAGTTGAGACCATTCGGCTCGCCGACGTCGGCCAGCTTCTTGACGGACTGGGCGACCTGCTCCTTGTTGGCCACGGCGATCTTCCTGGGCGCGGGGTCGGGAGTGGACGCCGTGCTTTCGCCTTTAGGGGCCAACCCTGCTTCGAGCAGGTCAGTTGAAGAGTTTGCGCAGCCTGCGACCAAGATTGCCAGCAGAGGCGCCAAGACTCCTATTCGACCGCCTCTCCGCATGTCCAACCCTCGATTTCATGGAAAAAACGCCAGTTGAGTCTTCCTGGTCGATTCTCTGTCTTACTTCTAGCATTCCAGGAGGTTGGGCCAACTTTCCTGGTTCTTCATTCCACAGAATGCCAAGTGGCCGGTGATGAACCAGTTGTTCGGCTTCTGCCTGTCCCAAAAGCTTTTCCGCTGCAATCCTGCCTTTTCCCAGATCTGGGCAGCGGCGCACGGGGTCGTGAGCGTCTGATGCCAGGATATGCACGAGGCCCTCGTCCAGCATCCGGGTTGCCCAGTAATGTGCGGATTTTCCGAATTTTCCCAGGAGTGAGCCGGACGTCACCTGCATCCAGACACCGCGTGCTGCGAGGCGCTGCATGAGCGGATAATGATCCCGGATCCATGACAGTCTTTCAGGATGCGTCAGGACCGGTACGTAGCCACTCAGCAGAAGCGAAAAGAAGGTCTCCTCGATGCGCGCCGGCGGGACGTGGTGCGGTGGCTCGATGAGGACATAGCGTGAGTCCGCCAGGCTCAGAAGTTCACCGGACTGCAATCCTGCGACCAGATCGGGGGCGATGTGGACGTCGGCGCCCGTGGTCAATTTCAAGGGGATAGAGGCGTTTTCCAATTCCGCCTGGAGCGCGGTTGTCGCGGCGCGTATCTGGGGGCCAGTGTTGTGGTAAAGGCCCGGCAGGATGTGGGGGCTGCAGGCCACAACCTCAACGCCATCGTCGACAAAAGCACGCGCCATATCGAGTGCGGTCGCGAGGTCGGTCGCGCCGTCATCAATGTGGGGCAGAATATGTGAGTGCAAATCAAACATTTCGTGTTTTCCAGGGCGCGAACATTTCTATCCTGGGTGTAGTTTGTATTTATTTTCTACTTATTGGTGTGGATGTTCGTTTGTATTTTGTTGAGTCTCCACAACATCAAGCGTCTAGCAGGAGACCGAAGACATTTCCAGGTTGTTTCCTGATCGTGTTTCTTCTGTGGACTATTTCTGCTTGTTGCGTGCGATAGCCTGCCGATACGGGTCGCTGTATTTTCAGCG
>JBKDZY010000392.1:0-7169 GCA_047971765.1 Hyphomicrobiaceae bacterium
TCGCGACAGAATGCGCAAATCCGCCAACACCGGCCCCAACCACATGATTTGGGTGAAGGCCCATGAGCCACCGGTGGAGGCCTATTTCCCTCTGGCACCGGAGCGCTCTGTCGTTGTGGCGACGTGCAAGTGAAATGTCGGCATGAATTGGGTTGCAACGATCAGAAGAGGTCGGCACGGCCGGTCAGCAATCACCAGCCCGCTGCCCATGCACCAGACGCGACGGCCTTTCCGGCCAGCTCCCCAATCCCTGCCGAAAACTGGCAGCACATCGGCCGGACGAAGTCTCATCGCTGCAACGACAAGATCCCCGTCCGGAAGCATTGACCCAGAGGGTCCCTACTTCTTGAGATATGTGGACTTCATCGACTGGGCTGCACCCCAGACACGATACTTGTCACGATAGGCAAGATAGTCGTCGGCGACCTTCTTGAAATACGGATCCTTGGCCGACTCTTCCTTGATCACGTCGAGCCAGGCCTGCTCCATCTTCGCCAGGTCGTCATCGGTCCAACGTTCGATCTTGACCCCATACTTGTCGCGCATGGCCGCCATCTGATCGAATTGGCTGGCTTCCGTCTCGGCGTAGGTCTGGATGGTCTGCGCCGTCGCCGCCACCTTGATCATCCGCTGATAGGTCTTGGGCAGCGCCTCATAGATCTTCTTGTTCATGAGGATTTCACTGCACGACGACTGCTGGTGCCAACCCGGGAAATAGTTGTACTTGGCGACCTGATAGAAGCCGAGCTTGATGTCCATCATCGGCATGGAGAACTCGGTGGCATCAATGACACCGCGCTCGAGCGCCGGATAGATGTCCGCCCCGGCCAGGAGCTGTGTCGAAACGCCAAGCTTCTGCATGACCTTCGCGCCGAGCCCGAAGAAGCGCATCTTGATGCCCTTCAGCTCATCGACCGACTTGTATTCCTTCTTGAACCAACCGGACGTCTCCGGCCCGATGCACAAGCTGTCGAAGGCGACCAGCCCGTGCTTGCTGTAGATCTCGTCACGGAACTTGTTGCCGTTGCCATACCATTTCCAGGCGAGGAACTCGCCGATCTGTGGCCCGAACGGAACCGTCGTGAAGAAGGCTGCGGCAGGATATTTTCCGGTGTGGTAACCCGGCGTTGTCCAGCAGGCCTCGATCGCCCCCTTGGAGACAGCATCAAAGCACTCGAGCGCCGGAACCAGCGCGCCAGGCTCATGGAATTTGATCTGGAACCGACCGTCCGACATCGCGCTGACGTCATCAATAAAACGAAGCGCCGACGGCCCAAGGTGAGGAAGGTTGGAACCGAATGCGCTCTGAAGTTTCCACTTCACGCGCTTTTGCGCCATCGCGCCAGTCGCGGTCAGACTGATCGCAGCAATGCCCGCCACCACGGCGGCCATCAAACCTTTTCCATTCATGCATTTTCTCCCTTTTGTATAACCTTTTTTATGCAAGCTGCTTTCGGACCGAAAATTCTTTGGATCTCCGAGCACCCGCGTTTGGACGGATTTCTTTGGGTGCCGAATTCGGAAGCAGTCACATTTCTTTTTTGTATAGTTTCTCACCTCGTTTGGGCATTGTCAAAGCAGTATAGCATTGTCAAAGCAGTATAAGGGTGTCTGGCGTACTAATTTCGTTTTTCCAAATTCGTCCTGCCATAACCAATATATCGTCAGCGGAATGTAATTTTTTGCATCTGCGAAGACGGCCACGCCACCAGCACTGTCACTGCTTTCAGACCAGCAAACAGCAGCCGCGCAACCGCACGCCCACTTCCCAATCGGGACGCTTGCAGCGGCCCGGTCCTGCGAACATAGTTAGCCTGACACCTCAGCGGCGTGCCGGAGTGCTGGCTCCTGCGGGTTGGCAAATGTCTTCGTCGTAGTCCGGAGCCCGCGAACCGACATGACAGCCTCGACGGCGCAGGGCGGCCTGTTCTCCATCAGCGGCCGCATGTGGCTTATTTTGCTGATGGTCCAGCTGTCGAACATGCTCTTTGGCATGACGATCACGGTTGCCAACCTCGTCCTTCCACAGATGCGAGGCACCTTCGCGGCAACCCAGGACGAAATAAGCTGGGTCATCACCCTCAACCTGGTGGCGACCGCCGTTGCAACGCCCCTGACGGGATGGCTCGCGGCCCGCATCGGCTGGCGCACCATGATGTTCGGCACGGTGCTGGGCTTCACGCTGTCGTCACTGTTGTGCGGCTTTGCAACCAGCCTTGAAACCTTGATTGCGGCCCGCATCCTGCAGGGCGCTTTTGGTGCCCCCATCATGCCGATGGGCCAGGCGATCCTGCTGGCGACGTTTCCTCCTCACCTGCAGCCGGTCGCCCTGGTCATGTGGGGCATCGGCGCCGTGTTCGGTCCGGTCATCGGTCCGATCCTCGGCGCCATCGCCACGGAGGCCTCCAACTGGCGGGCCGCCTTCTTCATGATCGTCCCGCCTGGCATGTGTGCCCTCGCGGCCATCTGGTTCGCCCTGGCGGGCTACGATGAGCGCAAGGCTGTCCGTTTCGACTGGATCGGTTTCATCGCACTTTCGATTGCCATCGTCTGCGCACAGCTCATCTTCGACCGGGGTCAGCGTCTGGACTGGTTCGAATCGCAGCAGATCGTGGCCTTCGTGTTCATTGGTTGCCTGGCGCTCTGGATATTCATCGCCCACTGTGCCACCGCCGAACATCCGTTTCTCAATCCTCGCCTGCTGCTCGACCGCAACTTTGCCGTCGGTACCGTCATCGCGTTCGTGATGGGGATGTTGAATTTCACCAGCCTGGTGCTGTTCCCGAGCCTCCTCCACGATCTGCGCGGCTATCCCGACGACGTCATCGGCACCCTGATCGCCTCGCGCGGCCTCGGCAATTGGACCGCCTTCTTCTTCATCGCCAAACTGACCCGCGTAGCCCCACGCTTTGCAATTTGCGCCGGGCTCGCCATCCAGGCCATCGGCGGGCTGTGGATGTCCCATTTCGACATCAACGTCACCGACGCCGATGTCTTCTGGAGTCATTACCTGATGGGTCTCGGCCAATCCGTCGCCTTCACCCCCATGGCGGTGATGACGTTTCGCACATTGCCCAAGGAACAGATCACCGAAGGCTCGGCCGTCGTCACCATGATGCGCAACTTCGGCTCCAGCCTGTTCATTTCCATGTCGGTCATGGTGCTGGTCCGGTCCACGTCCGTGAACTACGCCCAGCTCATGGAGCTGGTGAACCCCTACCGCAGCGCGCTGATGTTTGCGGGCCTGCCCTCGGGCTGGAACGTCGAAACACCTCAGGGCCTGGGCAGTATTGCGCACGAAGTCCACCGCCAGGCCGCCATGATCGGTTACATCAATGCCTTCCACGTCATGGCGGCAACGGCGGCCGTCGCCATTCCGTTGGCCCTCCTGATGCGCAATCCGACCGTCAAGATCCTGTCGCGACCCACATAAAAAGGACCGTGACCACCAACGGGCATCAGGGCGGCAGCCCCAGGGGCAGGCTCAAGGCAGGACCTTTGCCTCCCGGTAGGCCGCCAGATGCTCGAGTATGCGCGCCTCGGTATCGATGGTTTCGTGGAACCCGCCCAATCGCGCCTTCACCATGCTCGAGACCACATCGTGTTCGAGCCCCCACAGGAAGTCGCCGAAGTTCCAGGTAACCACGGCATCCATGGGCTGGTCGACGAGCCCATGCTCCTTGACGATTGCCGCCCAGGCATCCGCCTTGTCGCTCATCCACAGACCGAGATTGAGCGGGCGAACCTGGCCGACCTCCAGGCCATAGAAGGCCGCAATGCGTGGCCACAACCGCTCCCAGCGGAACGTTGTCCCATCCGTGACATTGAACGCCTGGTTGGCGCCAGCGTCACTGCTTGCCATCCATTTCATGCCGGCGGCCAACTGCACCGCATCCGTGGCCTCGAACAACGCCGTATAGTTGGCCGGCTTTCCCGGAAAATCGAGGCGCGTACCGAACGCCCGACACATGGCGGCCCACGCACCGACCAGCGCAGGGATGTTGCGCGGTCGTTCTGGCGCGAAGTCGTACAGAAAACCGGGCCGCGACGCCGACCACGTCCAGTCGCGCCCCTTCTGGCGAGCCCTCAGCAGGTCCTCCTGCGCGTAGTAGAAGTTGGGCGGCATGTGACGCGGATCATCCTCCCGCGCCGGGCTTGCCATGCGGCCGAGATGCATCCCGTACCACTTGGTGCCTTCGACCAGATGGACATGCTGCAGCCCCTTCGCCGACGCCTCCGCCCCATCGAGCAGATTGCGCAACATGGCCTCGTTGCCCGCCACATCCTCCACACCCTTGGACGCATCCGAGAATTGGGCGCGCGCGGTATAGAAGAGGTGGGTTGCCTCAGGCACCCCCGCGAGGGCCTCCCGCGTGCTGTGCGCATCGGTCAAATCGCAGGCCCTGAATTCCAGCCTTGGCGTCTCGGACCGGGGCGGATGGCGCGATAAACCGACGATCCGCCAATCGGGATCGGCCAGCAGCACATCCTTCAACCGTTTTGCCGCCGCACCAGTCGCGCCCGCGACAACTGCAACTTTGCTCGCCATGCCATTCTCCCTGGACGGACCTATCGTTCGTGGTCGAGACTGTGTCCCAGAACGCCCGACGTCAACGGCCGTTGAATTCCACAACCCGGTCAATGTTCCTGGCCCCAATTCCGGAGATCCACATGCGCGACCCGAAAGCCCTCATCCAGACGGATGAACTCGCCGCCATACTTGCCCAGCCCAATGTCCGGGTCTTCGACTGCACCACCTACAACAACCCGCCGCCGCCGGGGATGGACGAGCCATACCTGCCCGAGCCCGGTCTCAAGACATTTCGCGAAGGTCACATTCCCGGTGGCGATTTCCTCGACCTGCAGGGCGAGTTCTCGGACAAATCCCAGCGCCACTGGTTCATGATGCCGAAGGATCCGGCCGGGCTCGAAGTTGCCTTCGGAAGCCATGGCATCGGAAACGACGTGCGCATCGTCCTCTACAGCATCGGCACCATGATGTGGGCCACCCGGTTCTGGTGGATGCTGCGCGCGCTGGGCTTCGACAATGCCGCGGTGCTGGATGGGGGGCTGGACAAGTGGAAGGCCGAAGGACGGCCAATCGAGACGGGCGACGCCAAGGGCTATCCCCAGGCGACCTTCAAGGCCAAGCCGCGTCCCGGCATGTTCGTTGACCGTGAAACGGCGCGCGCCGCCATCGGCGCCAAGGACACGGTGACCGTCAACGCGCTGGGCCCCCAGTTCCACAATGGCCTCGAACCAAGCCGCTATGGCCGTCCGGGACGCATTCCCGGCAGCGTCAACGTCTCGGCCGCAACGCTTGTCGACCCCGCAACCAAGGCCTTCACCAGCCTGGAGGATGCCGCCGCCAAGCTCGAAGCCAAGGGCGTTACCAAGGACAAGAAGATCATCTGCTATTGCGGCGGCGGAATTTCCGCGACCATTGACCTCTTCCTGCTTCACCAGCTCGGCTACGACAACCTCACCCTGTATGACGGCTCCATGGGAGAGTGGGCACGCGACCAAAGCCTGCCGATCGAAACGGACTGAGCAGGCGCCTCCCGCAGGCCGCAGACCAACATCGGCAGCAGTCTCACCGGGGCAACTCGGTGAGGTGCATCCTGGCCCCCAGGCTGGCGGTGGTTGCAAAATAGATAAGCCGTTGGCCAATCGGGTTCACGCGCACCTCGGGGGGATCAAAGCTGAGCCCACGGCCCTCGTAGAGGGGCACCACCTCATCAAGTCCAGCCACTTCGTAGCCGACATGATCCAGCCGCTGCGGCTCGCTGGGGCGGGACACTTCATCCGGCTCGATCAGCTCGACCTGGGCATCACCGCAATTCACGAACGCGATCCGCCCGCCAAGCGCCCGTGGACCGCCGCCCACATGCACGCCGTCAAGTTTCTCCACATACCAGGCAATGCTGGCATCAAGGTCCCGGACAAGCAGACCGGGATGCACGATCGAGGTAACCACACCTCGGCCATCGCCGACAGGCTGACGGTTCCGGTCCGGCACCTCGGTCAGGTGCATCCAGACGCCATTGGTCGTCGTCGGGTCGAGGTAATGGACTTTTTGCCCCATGACATTGGTGTAGGGCGCATCGACCAGCATCTTCAATCCGTTCGCCCGAGCCTTGGCCGCCGCGCCGGCAATATCATCGGTGATGAAACCGATATGATGCATCACCAATGCGCCTTTCGGCAGCGCGCTTGCGTCAGCAGGCTGCATCAACTCCACTTCGACAGTCCCGAAACGCACAAACGCATTGACACCGCCACCCGGCACCATCGGACTGTCCTTCATTTCCGTGCCACCCGCGTTCACGGCCCCG
This sequence comes from Hyphomicrobiaceae bacterium, assembly GCA_047971765.1. Taxonomy (GTDB): domain Bacteria; phylum Pseudomonadota; class Alphaproteobacteria; order Rhizobiales; family Hyphomicrobiaceae. The sequence continues at coordinate 6,336 of JBKDZY010000392.1, forward strand.
AACGCTGTGCCGAACCACGCCACGGCCTGGTCGAGATCCGCAACCAGGTAGCCAATGTGTTGAATGCCGTAGAACACGCCCGCCTCGCTTCCAGATACCCAAAACCAACTCGAGGGTGTCGTCCGCAGGAGCGAACAGCAACCCGCGAAACACAGACAGCGGAGCACGACGGCTCCGCTGCGGATTGATCAGAGAAGAAAAATGCCGGATCGGGTGCGGCCCACCAGGCCGCCGCCTACATCCATTCGATCTTCAGGACCTCGTAGCTCCGCGCACCCTTCGGCGTCGTCACTTCCGCCGTCTCGCCCTTGGCTTTGCCGATCAGGGCGCGGGCGATCGGGCTTGAAATCGAGATCTTGCCTTCACGAACGTTGGCCTCGAGATCCCCGACGATCTTGTATTTCACCTTCTCGCCGGTGTCCTCGTCCTCAAGCTGCACAGTCGCACCGAACTTGATGGTGCTGCCGGACAGTTTGCTCGTGTCGATCACATCCGCGCGCGACAGCTTGTCCTCGAGCTCGGCGACCTTGGCCTCGTTCATGCCCTGCGCCTCCTTCGCGGAGTGGTATTCGGCATTCTCTGACAGGTCGCCGTGCGCGCGCGCCTCCGCGATGGCCTGGATGATGCGCGGACGCTCCTCTGCTTTCAGCCGATGCAGCTCGGTCTCCAGCGTGCGGAAGCCCTCAACCGTCATCGGGACCTTTTCCATCGCCATAATACAATTCTCCACGTCGACGCCGCCGCTGCGGCAGCGCCTCAAACACCAGTTTCACCCAGCTTTACGGATTTTACCAGCCCGTTGCCCACAGGGAATTGGTGGCACCGCGCCCAGCT
>JBKDZY010000393.1:0-2185 GCA_047971765.1 Hyphomicrobiaceae bacterium
GTCCCAACCTGCACATGTTGATGGCGGTGGCCACCCCGGAGCAGCGTAAGAAGTACATGGAGCCCTATGCGCAGGGGCTGGCCAAAAGCTGCATTGCCATTTCCGAGCCGGGGGCTGGCGCCGATCCGTCGGGCATGACGACGAAAGCCGAGATGGTCGGCAACGAATGGGTGATCAACGGCCGCAAGATCTGGGTTTCGCGCGTCCCGCAGGCTGACTTCCTCATCGTCATGGCCCGCGTCGGCAAGGGGAAGCGGCATGAAGGCATCACGGCCTTCATCGTCGAGAAGGGCACCAGGGGCTTCGAGATCGCACGCGAGATCCCGATGCTGGGCGGCCATCGCACCTATGAACTCGTGTTCGATGATGTCCGCCTGCCGGCCAACGCCATTCTTGGCGAAGTGGGGCAGGGCTTTGCGCCTATGCAGCTTCGCCTCAACATTCGCCGCCTGCAGATCGGGGCGTGGGCCATCGGTCTGTCGCGGCGTGCGCTGGAGATGATGACATCCCACGTAAAGCAGCGCACCACCTTCGGCGCGCTCCTGGCCGACCGCCAGGCCATCCAGTGGTGGATTGCCGATGGCGCCACGCGGATCCATGCCTGCCGGTTGATGGTCCATGATGCGGCGGCCCGCCTTGATCGCGGCGAGGATGTGCGCCAGTCGGCATCCATGATCAAGGTCTTCGCCACCGAGATGGCAAGCGAATTGATCGACAACGCCATGCAGGCCTTCGGCGCCATGGGCATGACCAAGGAACTGCCGCTCCAGTTGATGGCTCAGAAGGCGCGCGTCATGCGCATCTACGAAGGCCCGAGCGAGGTTCACCGCATGTCGATCGCACGGCGCATCCTGCGCGAAGCGAAGTAGGCGTACACCTCGCCACCTTCGCGGAGCACCTGGCTGCAAGCCGATACGGCCCGACGCGTGGCGCTATGAAAAAAGGGCGGGTTGTTTGCCCCGCCCTTGGATTGCTGTCGCGTAGGCCCGTTTGGAACTACTTGTCGACCCGCACCGTGGCGTAGCCGGAAACCACGATGTCGCCCTTCTGGTTCTTGGTGTGGACGCTGAGATCGACCAGCATGTTGCCATGCTCGTCATGCCGGATCTCGTCGACCTTGGCCGTGCCTGTCAGGTCATCGCCCGGCCATACCTGGTTGGTGAACCGCACGCCGTACTTCTTGACGTTCTCGGCACCGAAGCGATCGGTGATCACGCGCCCCGTCATGCCCATGGTCAGCATCCCGTGCGCGAAAACGCTCGGGTAGCCTGCGGCTTCCTTGCAGTATTTATCGTCGGTGTGCAGCGGATTGTAGTCACCCGAGGTGCCCGAGTACATGACGAGCTGGGTCCGCTTCAGGTCCTTGACGAGCACGTCTTCGTAGGTGTCGCCGACAGAAATCTGGCTGGCTTTCAATCGCATTGTTTTCATCCTTATTTCTGATCGACGGGGCGCTCGGTCTTCACGCCGACACTGCGCGAGATACAGACCAGTTCGCCTTTCTGGTCGCGGTATTCGGCAACGCGCTCCGTGAAGATCAGTTTGCCGGCGCGCTTGCTCTCCTTCTCCCAGACCTTACCGGCCTTCTCGGTCACCGTCAGCACGTCGCCGGGCACGACGGGGCGGATGAACTCGAAATGCTGCTCGGCATGAAGGCCGCCGGACGAACTCGGTTTGCCTTCGACGCCGGAGGGGGACTTGCCGGAACCGAACCACGGCGTACCGGGCTTCAGGCGCAGATGATAGTTCGGGTCGAACTGTGCCACGGCACGTGGAAATGTCGGCGGCGCAGCCGTTTTCTCGAGGCCGGTATCGGGAACCGAATAGTCTCCGATGGACCGGCGGAACATCATGATGTGCGTCGCTTCAACGGGAAAGGTGATGGGTTTATCGTCTGACATCGTGTTCAGCCATTGCCTCTTCTGGGGTTTCCATGATCTTGGGACTTCCCCGGCGTGGGCCGGGGCGCCAATGTGCGGCGGCGAAGAAGGTTCCCCTCGCTCCGCCTCAAGGGTGAGTGTAGCTGGCGAATTGCGCCCGGGCCAAGTGGGCATGTCGGCAGGGCCGCAGACAACCTCGCAGATGTCCCGACCGCAGAGGTGCGCGAGCTTTCCCGTCGGCTCTCCCCCGGTCGGCGGTCAGAATACGCGATTGGGGAAATAGCGCAGCAGCAACTCTTCGAAGC
>JBKDZY010000394.1:0-3534 GCA_047971765.1 Hyphomicrobiaceae bacterium
CTGGCTGGGATTCGTTGCGACAGCCATTGTCGTCAATCACCAGTTCCAGATGCGCAATCCGATGCTGACACTCATCGATGCCGGCCATTGGCTGGGCGTGCTGCTGATACAGGGGGCGATCGTGGCGCCACTGGCGGTTGGTTCAATCTAGGTTGATGCGCGGATGCAGGGAGGTGCCTTCTCGTGCGCACGACACTCGGCACGCCCTTCCGGGCCGGGTATGGCTTCTGTTTCCACGGACCGTGCGAGCAACCACGCCTGAAATCTGCATCGATCGATGTCCGGCAAGGTGTGGTCTGTCTGACCAGGAAATGAGACGCCCCTTCCCCTCCAGAGGCGCCTCTTTCCCCCGCTTTCCCCCTTTGGCGGTCAATCGAGATCCACGACGGCCTTGACGAGAAACGTTCTCAGGTTGCCGTCATGTTCGGTGATCGAGACGTATTCACCGGGCAAGAACTTGTGGTGGTCGAGCCGATAGCCGGCCTCGTCACTCTCGGCATCCCCGTGGATGTCGTAGTGAAAGGCCCAGGCTCCGCCTCGCTTGTGCACCACATGCCCGATCTCGCTTGCGCCGCCTTCGGATATCCGCTTGACGCGGCAACGATCCCGGATTGCGCGCCATGCGGCAGACACGATCTGCCCGTCCTGGTCGAGCGGCACCACCAGTTCATAACGATGTCCGGAACTGCCGGCGGGATGATCGTGATCCCGGGCAAGCTCGAGATGCACGTGGCGCAGCAGTCGTTCGGCCTCGGCTTTCGTCATGACCTGGGCAGTCATAAATCTGTTTCCTTCTGCTTGTCCCGTCACACGTCCGGAAACAAATCTGCCACTCTTTCGTTCGTTCCTGGCAACAACCGGGACGGTGCAGTTTCAATGGTGCCAGAGCCATAGCCGAATGATATTGACGGTTGTCAAATTCGTGCTCCACAAGCCGCAACAGTTCAAACGCGGGCGCGATACGCATCCCTGCGCCAGCTTCGGCCGCCCTGGAGAGTTGCATGCCCGCACCGATTGAAGCGCCCCACCCTGGCGCCGCCAGACTCAGCCGCAACCTCGGACTGACACTGCTCGTCTGCTACGGCCTGGGTGTGACGGTGGGAGCCGGCATCTATGTGCTCGTTGGTGAAGCGGGAACGCGCGCAGGCATCAATGCGCCCGTGGCATTCCTGATCTCGGCGACCATCATGGGCTTCACCGCCGCAAGTTTCGCTGAACTGGCGGTCCGGCATCCGGTCAGCGCGGGCGAGGCTGCCTATGTGGAGGCAGGGTTGTCGTCACGTTGGCTCGGCGTCGCAGCCGGGATGCTGGTCGTGGTGGCGGGTATGGTGTCGACTGCCGCCATTGCGCGCGGAGCCACGGGCTATCTCCAGGTGATCCTGCCACTGCCGGATACTGTCTGGGTTGCAACGGTGGTGCTCGCGATGGGTGCCGTTTCAGCCTGGGGCATCAGGGAGGCCGTCGGGTTTGCGGCCATCATGACGGTAATCGAGGTCGGTGGTCTCATCGTGGTCATCGGGGCGGGACTGTGGCACCAACCCTCTCTCGCGACTGAGCTGCCCAGTGCGTTTTCAGGATTGGGCAGCTTCGGCCCCTGGCCGGGGGTACTGGGCGCCAGCATGGTGGCGTTCTTCGCGTTCATCGGTTTCGAGGGGGTGGTCAACGTGGTCGAAGAGGTGCGCAGACCGGAGCGGACGGTGCCACTCGCGATTGCGCTCACGCTGGTCATCAGCACGATACTCTATGTGCTGGTCGTCTGGGTCGTGCAGCAATCCATTCCCGCCCAGGAACTCTCGACCAGCAGCGCCCCCTTGAGCCTTGCGTTCGAGCGGCTGACCGGCGCCTCGCCGTTGATCCTGGCGTTGATCGGCGTGTTTGCAACGATCAACGGTGTGATCGCACAAACGGTCATGTCATCGCGCGTTCTTTATGGGCTTGCGCGGCGGGGCGCATTGCCAGCAATCCTGGCGCGGGTCGACACGCATACCCACACACCGCTGTTCGCCACTGTCACGGTCGTCGCCGTTGTCCTGCTGCTGGCCCTCACCATCCCGATCGAGAGCCTGGCCGACATGACGAGCCGCGTGATGCTGTTCGTTTTCGCACTCGTGAATGCCTCCCTGGTGGCGATAAAGCTGCGTGGCGATGCTGCTCCGCCGCGCACAAACGTTCCTGTCCTGGTGCCCGTGATCGGCACCCTGAGCTGCCTTGCCCTGCTGCTCGTGGACCTGTGGCTGCAGTAGCTTGGCAGCCACTGCGTAGCATGAGGCCCACCGTCAGTGGGACATCAGCGTTGGTACCGTCATGTGCTCGAAAATGTGGCGGGTGACACCGCCGAACACGCGCTCGTGCATCCGGGAATGCCCCCAGGCGCCCATGACGAGCAGGTCTGCGCCGTCATCCGTCAGACCGGACAGGATGGTGTCCGCCGCCGTGATCTCGGCGCTCCGGGTCGCGGCCGTTTCACAACGCACACCATGGCGCGCGAGGGCCTCGGCAATATCGGCCCCCGGCAGATCGCCCGAGGTTTCAAGGCTCGACTGGGGGTTGACGCTGATGATGCGAACCCGACCGGCCGCCTGCAGCAGCGGCATGGCGTCGAACACGGCGCGTGCGGCCTCTTTCGTTCCGTTCCAGGCGACATTGATGCGCTGGCCAACCGCACCGTAGGTGCCGTAGCGCGGCACCATCAACAGCGGCCGTCCACTGTCGAGAACCAGGCGCTCGGGCACATCGAGCAATTCGCTGAACGAGTAGTTCTCGTCGCGTTGACCAGCAACCACGATATCGGCGACGCGCGACTGGCTGATCACGCATTCGGCCACGCTGCCGCTGCCCGGATCGAACACGTCGAAGCTCACGACCATGCCCAGATTGCGCCCTGCCTCCTCGACCGCCGCCCGGATTTCGTCGGCATGGAGCTTCGCGGCTTTCATGCCCGCTTCGAACATGCCGACGCCGAATGTCGTGGCCCCGTAGCTCTGGAGATGGGGAAGCACGTGCAATGCACTGACATGCCCACCGGCCTGCCCGCCGATCTGATGCGCGACCGCAATCAGGGATGGGACCCGTTTGGGGTCATTGGCATGAACCAGTATCGTCTTGTAGGCCATGGTTGAAGGTCCTTCACTCGCCATCAGAAAAATGAAACCGCATCCAATTCCACGCGGGCTTGATGACACGGTGCGGAAGACCAGGCCACCAATTCCGCACAATCAGCTTAGCGCCGCATTCCCATATCATCTGCCAAGCCATCATGCCCATCCGGGGCCTACGGCATTTTGATCCGTCTCAATCTCCCGGTCCAGCGCCGAAGTTCCGTTTTTCAGGCGATGACGAGACGGCAACCCCGGTCAATTTCTGCCGCCGATGGGGAAGGTCTTTCACGGCGATGCCGGATCTCCCTCAAGGGACGCGCTTGCGCATCAGGACTTCCTGAATGCCGTCCGCCACGAGGCCATCGAATTCGGCGGCCAGCGCATAGCCATGGCGCTCGTAGAACCGTCGGGCATTGGTGTTCGTGCCGGTTACGCA
>JBKDZY010000395.1:0-1942 GCA_047971765.1 Hyphomicrobiaceae bacterium
CACTTGTCAGGTCGCTACCACTAGTCGCGTCGCTACCCGCTGTGCAGGGCCGCAAGAATTGGCCCGCGAGAACTAGGCAGGCACCGCGCCCTCGTGGACCAAGATCGCCCTCTTGATGGGCAACCCAAACAGGTACCCGCCCAAACCCCCTGAACTAGACACCACTCGATGACACGGGACGAACGGGGCCACCAAGTTGCTTGAGCAGGCAGATCCCGCGGCACGCACCGCCCTGGGATTACCGGTCTGCGCGGCCAATCGCCCATAGGTGATGGTCGTGCCCGGAGGAACCTCACGCATCGCACGCCACGCGGCTTGGCGGAACTCACCACCAGGTTGCCGCACTTGGACGGTATCGAGGGCGGCCAAATCTCCCGACGCCCAAGCCAGTGCCGCGTCGCGGGCACCGACCTGAGTTCGCGGCCCAGCAGGCTTGACTCGGACCTCTTCGCCCAGCCGTTCGATCACCATGTCCAAGGGCATGAAGCCCGAGGCCATCACCACTTCGTCTTCGGTTGCGATCGCCAGCTCGCCGAAAGGTGTCGCTACCTTGACTGTTACGAGGGTCCTCATTGGTGTCCTTTCTCGACTGCTGCTTTGTACCAAAAATGAGCTGCCGCATAGGAGCGCCAGGGTGCTGCTTGTGGAAAGTTGGCATCGATTCCGCGCGCATCCACTTCGCGGCGCAGCACGAGGTCAGTCATCGGAAACACGTCTGGGTTACGCAGCGCACGCATCGCCACGTAGTCAGCAGTCCACGGTCCAACGCCCGGAATCGAAAGCAGTGCCGCCCGGGCTACGGCTCGATCGGCCGTGTGGGAGATGTCGAGACCATCGACCAATGCCTGTCCAACCCCAATGACCGTGGCAGCCTTGCTTCTGGTCAAGCCAAGAAGAACCAGATCTTCGGGCGCCAGTGAGGCGAGTCGAGCCGGACTCGGGAAACTCCGCATGGCACGATCACCGCTGCCGAACTGTGCCACCATTCGGCTAGTCAGCCTACGAGCAGCGGCGGTCGAGATCTGCTGACCAAGGACCGCACGGACGACAAGTTCCGCCGGATCGACCGTTCCAGGCACTCGAATCCCAGGAGTGGCACCCACCAGCGCGGCGAGTTGAGGAATGCTGCTCAAGGTGTCGTCGATCCGGTCGCTGTCGGCGTCAAGGTCGAGCCACCGTTTCACAGCGCCAAGCACTCGACCGAGGCTTTCAAGGTCATCAATCGTGACTCTTACGACCGCGCCGTCCGATGTCAGTTCGATCGAGCACAACGCCCCGCCTACAAGCCGAGTGATGGTTGAACTTTCGACGGTTTCCAGTCCGGGCACCGCGCGATCGGCGATGTGGACGAGCAGGGGAGCACTTGCAAAAGTCCCCCGGGCACGAAGACGGACCCTCAAGGAAGCCGCCCGCCCTTCCGCCCGTTCGAATGACGATCGTGGCCGTTTGCCAGCATCACGGCGAAGCGTGGACGGCGACTGACCAAACTCCGTTATGACTATCTCATTGAATTGACGAATTGATCCAAAGCCCGCGGCGAACGCTACGTCAGCCATCGACAAGGTTGTGTCTTCGATGAGTGCACGGGCACCTTGAGCTCGCCTGGCTTTGGCGAGTTCGCTGGCGCCCACGCCCACTTCAGCCATCAGGATGCGGTTGACGTGACGTTCGCTCATTGCCAGTTCGCGGGCGAGTCCACCTACCCCAACTTCGTCCACAGTGCCGTCCGCGATGAGTCTCAGCGCTCGACCGGCCAGATCGGAGCGACCGTCCCCAGCGCCGACGAGGGGAAGCAAGTCCGGTCGACAGCGGCGGCATGCCCGAAATCCCGCCGCCACGGCCGCGGCACCCGAACGGAAGAACCGGCAATTGGCGGGCCGGGGAGTGCGGGCCGGACAAGATGGTCGGCAGTAGATTCCGGTGCTGGTGACGCCCAGAAACA
>JBKDZY010000396.1:0-16965 GCA_047971765.1 Hyphomicrobiaceae bacterium
CATCACAGGGTTCCGGCAAGATCCTGGGGCCAGTATTGGCCCAGACGGTACGACTGGTTGTCGTTGCTGTTGGAGGTTGGTGGGTGACCTCGACCGGTGCCCCGCTCAGCGCACTGTTCTGGGTTGTGGGCGGCGCGCTCGTCGCCTACGGCCTTGCGGCTGCGTTGGCGGTGTGGCTGGTCAATTGGGGGGACGCGGCGAAGTGACGTGCCTGGATTGCCACACAGTATCTGAGGAAATGGGAGGGAACCGCGAGAGCAGATGGAAAAAGCTTTGCGGATGGATGATGGGCTTGCAACAGTTTGTGTAATGGCACAGGCCGTCGAGTCGGTTGGCGCCTGAACGGCTTTCTATACACGGAGGGGGCTATGCAAGTCTTCAAGTTCGGTTTGGTGGCAACAGCGATGATGCTTGCCTTTTCGGCTGCAGCCCAGGCAGGCAATTGTGGCCGAGTTACGGGCGTTGGTGACAACTTCACGCGCGATACCGCAGTCCTGTTCTCGACGAATGCTCTGAAGAACTCGATGGCGGCGCGCGGTCTGGTGGGCAAGGGGCCTGTGCGCACGACCTGTAAGACCGGCTCGATGATGATCGAATGCCGCTCCACACAGGTTGCCTGTAAGGGCGGGGTGCAAAAGGCCTGCCTCGGGCCGTGGCTGTGTTTCTGAACCAGTTGTTGGGCACCGGCCCGGCTTGATGCCGACGGTGTCATGCAATGAGACGAGAAAGGCCCGCACCGGGGTGGTGCGGGCCTTTGTGTTTGATGGTGTATGGAACTTGCTCGGCGATAGGGTGCCTCAGGACTTGATGCCCTTGGCTTCGTTGTAGCGGTCGATTTCCTTCATGACGGCGTCCTGGGATTCGGCGCCTGCTGTTTCGTGCTTGGTCTTGGCATCGTCGTAACTCCACTGCCGCAGCATATTCGACCCACGCTGGAAATGCGGGTGCACATAGCGCGCCATCAGTTCGTAGCTGCGTTTGGTCGCTTCCCAATCTGCCCAGTTGTGGGCCAGCAGCAGCACAGCGCCGAAACCGCCGTTCGATCCCTGCCATAACCGCTCGAAATGGCGGATGCAGTCGTCAGGCGTGCCGATGCAGGCGAGGCCGGATTCGGTGAGATAGTTGACCGGATCCTCGATGCCGGGGGGGATGATGGGGAAGGTCGCGACGTCGGTGAAGTACCTGGCGAAGTTCTTGAGCCCGTAGGCCATGTCGGCGCGTGCCTTCTCGCGCGTCTCGGCGACATGGGCAAAGGTGACGATACGCCATTTCGAGCGGTCGGTCTTGATGCCGGCTTCGCGGGCGGCATCCTCGTGGATGCCCCAGTTCTTGGCGTGCGCCGCCAACGCCTCGTCGGAGGTTCCCCCGATGGCCAGCATGCCAATGCCGTATTTGCCGGATGCGACTGCGCCAACGGGCGACCTGGAACTGGCAACCGCCATCTCGATCATGGGTTGGGAATAAGGCTTCAGTTGCAGCTTGGCCTCGTTGAGGGTGAACCAGTCGGTCTTCCGCGTCACCATCCGCCCCTGCATCAGTTCCATCAGGCATTCGAGTGACTCCGACATGCGGCGGCGCTGGTCAGCGGCCTTGAGGCCGATCTTGTCTGCGTCATAGATCAGGGACCCCGGGCCGACACCGAACATGGCCCGGCCGCGGGTCATGTGGTCGAGCTGCATCATGCGCGAGGCGAGGGTAAACGGGTGGTGGTAGGGCAGGGAGACGACGCCGGTGCCGAGACGGATGTTGCGGGTTTTGGTGGCGGCCGCGGCAATGAACATTTCGGGACAGGCGATGATCTCGAAGCCGCCGGAATGGTGCTCGCCGATCCAGGCCTCGTGGTAGTTCAGCCGATCGAGATGTTCGACCAGCTCCATGTCGCGGTCGATGGCCAGGGTCGGGTTCTCGTCGAGCGCGTGGAAAGGTGCCAGAAAGATTCCGGTGCGCAGATAGCGGTCAGGCAGAGGCGTGGGATTGGACATCGGGCTGGTTCCTGTGTGTGAGGTCTGAGGAGTGGTTAGTGTGACGCCAAGGTTAGCGCCAGCATTGCCGAAGCCCTGGGGCTGGGTCAAACGAGGACGGATGATGTGGTGCCAGTGGACCGTTTGTCTGATGACGGCTGTCGCGCTGGTGGTGTTGCCGGGATTGGGTTCGGCCCAAGCGGAGGTCAGGCCAGAGATCACGCATGGAAGCCAATTGACGCCCGCCATGACGGGTTTGGCCGGGTTGGCTGCCCGGGAATTGGCCTCGAAATCTGCCGACCGCAAAGTGTTTCCCGGTGCGACGATCCGCGACGGCGGGAGTTACCCTTTTGTGCGGCGCATCGAGAGATCTGCGTTCTATGACGGCTTCGCTGTGAAGGGACCCCATCTGCTGGTGGAGAATGTTGATTTCAGCAGTGGGCTCGATCTCTTCACCAGCCTTCCAGTCGTGTTCCGGGGTGTCAGGGTTGCGATCCATCGGCCCGAGCATTGGGGTATCCTGTCGCGGGAGCAGGCGGGGCGGTTCTATTTCCTTTGGTCGGAGGTAACGGGAGATGCGGCGGGAACGGGTGGTCGGACGGTGGGTGGCCGCCTCGGGATCGGCCTCTATCTCAAGAGCCCGGGCGCGATTGTCTACCGCAGCCATGTCTCGCGGGCGTCCGACGGCATCCAGGTTCATGCCCCGGGGGCACAGATCATCGAGACGGTGATCGACGATCTGGTGCATTTCCCCGGTGATCATAACGACGGCGTCCAGATGCTGGGCCGTGCGTCCGCTTTGACGGTGCTGCGCAGCCGGATCGAGAATGCCAATCCGCTGGTGGGCTGCATCAATCTCAATGGGACGCCCTCCCTCATTGCCCATAACGTTCTGGCCGGCGGTGGGTTCGCGATCTATGGCGGCGCGCGGCGTAACGGTCACGATGCGTCCTTCGTGGCGCGGGGCGTGCGGGTCGAGGACAACGTGTTCGCGCAGACATTCTATCCGCGCTCCGGCCGCCATGGTCCGGTCACCTATTGGGACAGTACTGCGGGCGCCGGAAATGTCTGGCGTGGAAACCGTTTCGATGATGGCGCGGCAATTCCGGACCCTGGTGCCCATTGAATGCCGAACTCCGGGGCCTCCGGCACACCGGCCGCATTGGCGACTGTCTCGATCGGTGGCAGAATTTCGCGAGAGAAGGGCGCCGGTGCGGGAGGACTGCATGACGTTTCAACTTATTGATCATGAGAGCCAGGCCAAGGATGTCTGGCGGCAAGGTGTCATGACCCGGATGATTGCGTCGGCGGTTTCTGGGACGCGGCAGTTGTGCATCTTCGAGCAGTGGTGCGATCCGGGGCTTGGCGCGCCGGCCCATCTGCACGCGGTCGAGGAAATCCTGACGGTGCTGGAGGGCGAGGCCGAGATCTGGGTGGAGACCGAGCATCATCGCGTAACGGCAGGCCAGTCCGCGATCATACCGGCGGGGCGGAGGCATGGGTTTTCCAACATGGGCAAGGGTGTGCTGCGGGTGCAGGCCACCCTGGCGAGTCCGGTGTTCGAGGCGGCCTACGATGACAAGTCCGAAACGCCACGCCGGTGGCTTCCCGGTGCCTGATGCAGCGATCCTCTCGGCGTTATGCGGTGCAAGGCATGCGCCTTCGGCAAGGATGTCGTGATGACAGATGACACGAAGAGGATCTCGCGCCGGTCGGTCGTCACCGGTCTGGCCGTGGCGGGCGCGGGAGCGGCTATCGGGCACGAGCAGGCTGGCGATGCGCGGGCGGCGGAGGTTCCTCGTTCGCTGCCGACCTGTACGCTGCTACTGGTCAACGACATCTACAAGATGGACGAGGTGGACGGGCGGGGCGGTTTTGCGCGCTTGTCGGCGATTGTCCGGCGGGAGCGGGAAAGGGGCGTTCCGCTGCTCTATGCCCATGCGGGAGACATGTTTTCGCCGTCGCTGATGTCGGGGTTCGACCAGGGCGCGCATACCGTGGAACTGCTGAACGTGACGCCGCCCGATGTGTTCGTTCCGGGCAATCATGAGTTCGATTTCGGTCCGGCGATCTACGCCAGGCGGGTCAGCGAGGCTCGGTTCGCGTTCTTTGCAGCCAATCTGCGTGCGGCTGACGGCCGTCGGCTTCCGGCGCACGAAGACAACCGGATGTTCCAGCTCGGCCCGTTGAAGGTCGGTGTGTTCGGTGTGGCGCTCGCCACCTCGCCGCTGATGTCGCAGACCGGCGAGCTCAAGTTCCTGGATGAGATGGAAACAGTTGGAGAACAGGCGAGACTGCTGCGGGCGGCGGGTGCCGATGTGGTCGTTGCGGTGGCGCACACGGACTTCACACGAGATCTCGAAATCATGCGCTCCGGCAAAGTGGACGTGCTGTTGACGGGACACGATCACGATTTGCGGATTGTCTACGACAACCGTGTTGCGATGGTGGAAAGCGGCGAGGAAGGGCAGGTGGTGACGGCCATCGACATCTACGCCCGTGTCTCTGAAAAAGGCGGCAAGCGGCTGGTGACCTGGCGGGCCGAGTTTCGTCCGATGGATTCGGCTTCGGTGGAGCCCGACCCGGAGGCAAGCCGGATTGTCGCCGGCTTGAAGCGAGAGCTTGACCAGGCCATGGGTGTTGCGCTTGCGACAACAGCGGTGCCACTCGATTCACGCTCCCACACGGTACGGGCCGAGGAGGCGGCCATCGGCAATCTGTTCGCCGACGCCATACGCCAGGCAACGTCGGCGGACGTGGCGATCCTCAACAGCGGCAGCATCCGTGGCAACCGGCTCTACAAGGCTGGGCACGTCCTCACCCGCCGTGACGTCTTTTCGGAATTGCCGTTCGGCAATCGCACCGTGCTGATGGAGATCTCGGGGCGAGAGCTCCGGGCTGCGCTGGAAAACGGGTTCTCCGAGATCGATAATCGGGCAGGGCGGTTTCCGCAGGTTTCGGGACTGATGATCAAGGTGCGACAGGCGGCAGCTCCGGGGCAGCGCATCCTGTCGCTTGTGCATGACGGCGAACCCGTTGACCCGGCCCGCATCTACAAGGTTGCCGCGAATGACTTCATGCTGCGTGGTGGTGACGGCTATGACGCGCTGGGCCGGGGAAAGACCCTCATCGGCAATACCGACGGGAAGCTGCTTGCCAGTATCGTGATGAGCTATCTGCGCGCCAAAGGCTCGATAAGCCCGAAGGTCGAAGGGCGGGTTGTTCTGGAGTGACGTATAGGCGGGCCAGCGGGAATTAAATGGCGGATAATACAACTCTTGTCTTGGTGTTTTGTTGCGACTTGCGCCGTGGAATATTGTCGAAACGGTTATAAGGGTATGGATCGTTAAAGTTGGTCTTTGTTTTAATCCCTGCGCGTGAGTCGTAACGACAAGGCGATTGGTTTTCACGCTGTCTTTCGGTTTTGAAGGCGCTGGCTCCAGGCCCAGGCGTAATGTTGCAGCGCAAAATATAGTTTGCCTGAGGGGCTATTATTAATCATTTTGAGGGTCGCACGGGGAAAATTGTAATCCGGCGAACAGAAGGGTGATGTCGTGCGCTGATAGTCGCTGCAAATCATTCCGCAAGTTGATGTTTTCTGCCCAGTTTGGATGGCGCTATGGTTTCGAAATGAAGCCATGGAGATGCGGATATGGCGACCACCTATTCTACTGCCAACACCTTTTCGTTGGGCGACCTCGGCAAGACAGCTTTGGTGAATGAGGTTGCGCAGTCCGATGACATTGGTTCCCGGCCGTTTGATGTGCGTCTTTCGAGCAGTTTCTCCGAGAATGGCGAAACCTATTGGAACGGCATCTATCATAAAGCTATCGAGGGCTTTGCCTTTTTCCGGGCCTGCGACTTGTCGCCCCCGCCATCCTTCAAGCTGTCCGGGCTGTCTGTCTCGGAGAACGGCAAACCGATTGCCGGTGCGCCGGTTTTCGAGACGTCTGTCAGCCTCGATCTGGTATTTGACGGGGTGGCGCGGCGCATTGTGGCGGGCCTCGGCAGGGTGTTGCCTTCGATAGCGAATATCCCGATCATGGGCATCGGGACGCCCTATTCCCACGATCTGAACCTTGCGTTCGAACCGAAGCTGGACGCCGGAAAACGGGAGCGGGCACTGGCGGGGATGCTGGATGTCCTGGAGGCAGACGCCAGGCGGAAAAAGGCCGATATTGTCCTTTTGAAAGACGTCTCGGCGGATATGCAGACGGTGGTCAATGACGAATTGGTTCGTCGCGGTTATTCCTGCATGAGCGCGCTTCCCATCGCCAGATTGCGCACGCCCTCTACGGAGGCCGAGTATTGGGACAGCCTTTCCGGCAATATGCGCAGCAATCTTCGGCGCCGACTCAAGCGGGCGAAAAACATCCGGATTGAAATACGCAAGAGCGCCGACGGGATAGAGGCGGAACTTGAGGCTTTGCGGGCCAGCACGCTGGAGAGGGCCTCGACGAGCTACGATGTTTTCGAGGAGGTCGCTCCGAATTTCTATGGCGAGGTCTTGCGGTCGATGGGTGAGGATGCCCGTTTGTTGACCTATTGGCTTGATGATGTCCTGATTGGCTTTTCGTTCGTTCTGCTCGGTCGTGACATGCTGGTGCAGACGTATAATGGAATGCGCTATCCGGAAGGACCGGACAACGGTCTTTTCTATCTGGATTGGATGACGCAAGTGCGGCTGTGCATGGAAAAGGGTATCCCGCTCATGCAGTCTGGCGTTACGACGTATCTGATCAAGGCCCGGCTGGGTTGCGAATTCCATCGCAGCTTCATCTATGTCCGCCATCGCTATCGGGTGATGAATGCCCTCATCAGGGCCATCAGTCCGATGATCCATCTGGAACAGGGGGATCCCGGACTGAAGGAGCTGGGTGAGTCCGCACCCTATGTGTGATCGGCGTTGCCGGTTCGTCCGCGCGCGGCCGAGGGGCGCCGGATGCCCCCATTGGCGACGCGTGGCGCACGCAGCGTGGGCGCGGCTCTGTAATTCGGTCAGTCCTGCGCCTTTGTCGCTTCCTCCGGGAGGGGGGCGACCCAACGGGCGAGGCTGTCGCGAATGATGGTGCGGACGGTGCGGCCGTCGCCTGCGCGCCTGGTCGAGGGATAGAAGTGGGTGGCGTCTGCCAGTTCGATGCATTCCACTGCACCGGCAGCCTCTTTGAGTTGGGCTGCGTTCTGCGGCGTGTAATCGCAGACATAACCGAGATCCTTCTCTCCGTAGATGGTGAGAAGAGGCGGCAGTGATTTGCCGGCAACCATTGTGCGTCCGGCGTCGACGGGCATCATGGGACCAGAAAGGGCGACGACTCCCTTGACCGGTGCGTCCTTGGCGTAGGCCGCATACATGGTGGAGCGTGCGCCGGCTGAAAAGCCGCCGGCCACGATGCGGGACGGATCAATGCCGAAACGATCGGCATTGGTGGCAACAAAATTGATTGCCTGGAGCACGTCCTCGAATGCGGCTTCCATCATGCCGGCCATGGTTTCCGGGGCGATGGGAGGCAACGAGAATTCGCTGCGGGTGAGGTTGATGCGCTCCATCGGTATGTTGGCTGGTTCGCTGAGGACGCGAACCTCCGGTGGTTCTGGATCGGTCTGGGCAAGGCGGTAGGAAATCGAGAACGAGGGGATGCCGAGCCCTGCGAAATAACGGCAATACTCGGCGATGGGGGTATTGGGTCCGCCTTCAAACGGAAAGGTGTCGTCTTCCTTCGATCCCCGGTGGAAGGCGCCGCCGAACGCAAGAACGAGGGCGGGCGCGTTGCCTTTGACCGATGGCAGGTAGGCGTCCAGCTTCATGTCCATGGTTTGCATGGGGCCCGCACCGCCATTGTAGCCGATCCGGGTTCGGGCAAAGACGATGTCGCGTGAAACTGTGATGGCCAAGGCCGCCTCCTGGTTGTTTCTGGTTGTGGTCGTTCGCCGGGCGTGGGGCCCGGAAGGTGTCAGTCTTCCCAGGGGACGCCGCCCGAGTAGGTCCGGTAGGGTACGCCTGCCAGCCAGCCGGAGTCGACCGGCAACAAAATACCCGTGATGGTGCGGGCCTGGTCGGAGCACAGAAATGCGATGGCGTCCGCAATGTCCTTCGGCTCGGGTAGATAGGGAAGGGCATGAACGCTCATGATCTTGTTCATGTCGCGCTGTCCATCTGCCACCTTCTGGCGAAGCGGTGGCGTCATGACATAGGTTGGACCGACCGAGTTGACACGGATGGAATGGCGCCCGAGTTCCACCGCCAGCAACTGGGTCAGGCGTTCGACGGCCGCCTTGCCGGGATTGTAGGCGGGCAACGGCAGCGGTTGCCGCGAGTTGATCGAGCCGATGGTGACGATGGCACCACGCTTCCTCGGGATCATGCGCCGCCCAAAGGATTGGCAGCTATGGACAGTGCCGTGGTAGTTCACCCGCCACATGCGCTCATGGTAATCCATGTCCATGTCGAGCACGCTTTCGGTATTGGGGATGAGGCCGGCGGCGGTGATTCCGGCGTCGATTGGGCCGAGCGCGGTCTCGATCTCGTCGCAGACGACCTCGACGGCCTTGGCGTCCGAAACATCGCATTTATAGAACTTGGCGGTATGACCCTTGGCCTGCACGGCTTTCACGGTTGCCGCGCCACCTTCCTCGTTCATGTCGATGATGGCGATATCGTAGCCATCGGCCGCGAACCGTTCGGCGGTCGCGGCACCGATGCCGCTAGCACCGCCCGTAATGGCGGCAACATGCCTGCTTCTCATGGGAAATGTCCTCCTTCGAAGTGCCTAGTCGTTCCTGCCGTGGATGCTCTCGATGACAGCCGCCGTCACGTCTGCGGTGCGGGCCTTGCCGCCGAGATCCGGCGTGTGCAGGCTGGGATCGGCGGTGACCCGTTCGATGGCGGTCATCAGCCTGTCGGCGCCGGCTTGTTCGCCAAGGTGTTCGAGCAGCATGACAGCTGACCAGAACGTGCCAACCGGATTGGCGATACCCTTGCCCATGATGTCGAATGCGGACCCGTGGATGGGCTCGAACATCGAGGGGAAGGCGCGCTCCGGGTTGAGGTTGGCGGTCGGGGCAATGCCGAGCGAGCCCGCGAGTGCGGCAGCGAGATCGGAAAGGATGTCAGCGTGGAGGTTGCTGGCAACAATGGTGTCGAGGGAAGCCGGTTTGATCACCATGCGCATGGTCATGGCATCGACCAGCATCTTGTCCTGGGTGACGTCAGGGACTTCCTTGGCGACCTCGGCGGCGATCTCATCCCACATCACCATGGCGTGGCGTTGCGCATTGGATTTCGTGACCACGGTAAGCAGCTTGCGTGGCCGCGATTGGGCGAGGCGGAAGGCAAAACGCATGATGCGCTCGACCCCGGCGCGGGTGAACATGGCAACATCGGTTGCGGCTTCGAGAGGCGAACCCTGATGCACGCGGCCGCCGACGCCGGCATATTCCCCTTCCGAGTTCTCGCGCACGATCACCCAGTCGAGTTCGTTGCCGTTGACATGGCGCAGTGGTGACGTGATGCCGGGTAGCACCCGGGTGGGTCGGACGTTGGCATACTGGTCGAACGGCTGGCAAATGGCGAGGCGCAGGCCCCACAGTGTGATGTGGTCTGGAATTTCCGGGTGTCCGGCCGAACCGAACAGGATCGCATCGTGGTTGCGGATCTGGTCGCGGCCGTTCTCCGGCATCATGCGGCCATGCTTCTTGTAGTATTCGCCGCCCCAGTCGAAATGGTCGAACTTGAAATTGAAGGTGCCTTGGCGCGTGGCAAGGGCTTCAAGGACCTCGACGCCCGCCGAGATGACCTCGGCGCCGATGCCGTCACCGGGGATGGCTGCGATCTTGTATGTTTTCATGGGGGTGATCCAGGATAGGCAGATGAAGGGCAGGGAGGGGCGGTTTTCTACCGGTTGTCATCTTCGGCATCTTCAATCGAATAGCCGAGTTTCTCCAGGCCTTCCTCCAGATAGTCTGCGAGAAGAGGGCTTCCCATAAGGTAGGCGGAGGTCTTGTTGGTGCGTTCGCTGCGTGCGGTTGCGATGGCATCATCGAGTTCGTCGGCTTCGTAGGTGCCGCGACCGATCCACATGACGGCAACCAGCGAGGCCTGTTCGTCATCGTTCAATTCGTCGATGTAGGTGGCCAGTTCCGCGGCAACCGGATTGTCCGAGGTCTCCTCGAGCGTGGCTTCGATGTCGTCGCCGTCCTCGCGGTCTGCATTGTCTGCCCATGGGGCAACCTGGGCATCGAATTGTCTGGCCCACACAATGATTCGGCCGACCTTGTTGGGCGGGATCTGCAACATATATCGTCTCCAAAGGCGAGGTTCTGCCGTCAAGGGCGTTTGCCTGACGGTCATAACAGCACAATAACTGCCTGCGTAGTTGTGTTCGATCGAAGCCGGTCGTCCCATGGGATTGGACTGATTTTGGGTATGGCGCTCAAGAGGGAGCAACGTATGCGCCGGAGCGGTTGCCGCAGGCCAATGGCCCTTGGAGGGCCCAAGCATGGATCCAATGGACTCCTCCGCCGCGGCCCGGGTCTTCAACGTGGGGAATATCCCGGCCAGGATGCATTGTCCGCGGTGGCAAGGGGAGGTGGTCGGCGAGGCCACGTCCCATGCCTCGGAGCCTGATGATGCGTGCCGGTCGTGCTCAGGGCTGGAGCAGGATCGGCAGGGCCTGCTCATAGGCGACCAACGCGCGTTCCTTCAATTCGGGCAGAGTGCAGCTTCCGATCGGGTGCCTGACCAGAAGGAACGGGTAGTCGGGGCGTCCAAGGACCCGGGCGATATTGCGGGCTGTGACCTCGAACGGTTCGGTGCACAGCACCACCGCCCGCTTGCCCAACTGCTCGAATGTCAATCCGTCGTGCAAACTGCACGTTGAGCAGGAGCCTCAATCGCCCAGGCCGGTGATGAGGAAGTCCACCTCCTTGGCAGCAGTTGCGAGCAGGTCGCGCCTTGCGGGCGCGCTGGCGTTGCTCTTCGAATAGACGGCCTTGATGGTGCAGTTGTTGCGGCTTTCGAAAAGTTGGCCCAGCTCCTGCAGCATTTCGCGGGCATTGAGCTTGCCGTTTTCGAGAATGCCGATGGTCAGCCCATCCAGGTTCGGCAGCACGGCTGCACGTGCGATCGACTTCTTTGCGCCTGAGGTCGTGGGATCATAGAGTCGCATGGGACTATCCTTGTTCTCATGGCGAAACGGGGTTTGTGCCGACAGCAGGGCGGATGGCCTTGTGCTGCATGAGGGAGCCGCGGCCCCGGCTCCATGACGGAATGAAGCAGGAGTGGCCACCCGCATCGCCGCCACCCATGGTGATAAGGATGTCGTCGGGTCCAAGACCGCGGTGGAGGAAGCCCTTGCGGGTGAGTGGGTCGGCTTCATCGCCGTGCTGTTTTGCGTATTCGCTGTCCCGGTACTTGCCGACCGACTTCATCCCGTCGACTGACTTGCGTGTCTCGGCATACAGGAAGCGCTGGGCCTGCTCGCGTGTCCAACCGGCTTCGGCGAGGATCTTCATGTGTTCCGGTGCGAGGATGACAACGCTCTGGCCAAGCGTGATGCAGCCGTAGTTCGCCATGGTGTCGGCGACCGACAGCAGCACCTGGTCCGGCGTGTTGCCGCCGTGGTTCTCGATATTGCAGAAACCGCCACCGGCATACACCGTCACGCTTGATGTTCCGTCAGGGTAGCCTTGCTCCTGGGCAAGCCGGGGCCAGGGGTTGCCGCGCATGCGCTCGGCGACACAGAAACTGTATTTGCCTGGATTGCCCTGGGTGGACTTGTCGGAGACGCCCGGCATCATCTGGAAGACGTTGCGCAGGATGAGGCGTGTTGCCCGGCCGATGGCCGAGTTGGCGCGGTTGCCGGGGCCAAACATGTTGACGTCACTGTTCATGCCGATCTGTTCGGCGATGGGGCCACTGACGATGATGAGGGGCGCGGAACTGCCGGTGCTGGCGGTCGAACCGTGGAAATTGAAGTCCGGCGCGTTCATGGCCTCGAACGCGGCCACCAGCACGGGGAAATGTTGAGGGAGGCATCCGGCCATCACCGCGTTGGCGGCGGCGGCATGGATCGTCAACGCCAGTCCGGTAGCCGGATGTGTGGCGATGACGGTTGCGGGGGGACGATCATCCATGGCTGCCATGGTGTCGACGCGGCCGACCTCGGGCGGCACCACCGGCAGGCCATCTGTCCAGCCCTTGTCGAAGCAGAAATCAATGGCGGCCAATGGGTCGTCCGGCACCTCGTGCACGCGCGCTTGTGTTGCTGCCATGGGCCGATGTTCCCTCAATTGGTCCGCCGGGGCCGGGGGCGCCGGTCAGCAAGCGTAAACGTCGGCGAGGGGGCTGCATAGCGCTCAAATTGTTGTGCGTTGCAGAAAGGGGTGGGCACGGTGTGCCGGGTTGCGGCCGCCGTGCCCGGTCGTGTCATGAGACGCCCGGTACGTTGTCTGGAACCGGTTTGCCCGCAATGAAGGGCTCGACCAGTGTCATGAAGGTTTCGAGCTGGTCGTGGTGGACCCAGTGGCCCGCACCGGCAATCTGCACGAACTGGGATGTGCTGAAGTTCTCCGCGCGTCCGTCCGTGCGCGGGTCCGATGCCCAGCTCTCCTTGCCGTACACCATCAGTGCGGGGGAGTTGACATTGCGCCAGACGGCCTCGATGTCCGGCTGAGGCATGTCGTAGGGCAGCCAGACGCGCACGTAGTTGTCGAACTTCCACGTGAAAGTGCCATCCTCGTTCTGGTTGACGCCGTGCAGTGTCAGATGGCGGGCCTGGTCGTCGGAGAGATGCTTGTTCTGCTCCTGCATCCGGGCCAGGGCTTCCTCGATGGACTTGTAGCGTCGCGGCTGGCGGGCAGCGGCACTGCGGGTGCTTTCGACCCACTCGCGCATCTTCGCGACCATGGTCTTGGCTTCGACCTCGGCCTGGCTCTTGGGACTGCGGCCCAGCCCCTCGATCGACACGAAACGTTTGACCATCTCGGGGTAGATGCCTGCATAGCGGACGGTGATGGCGCCGCCCAGCGAGTGACCAATGATGGTCACGGGTGCGAGCTTCTGCTGATGGATGAGCTGGGCAAGGTCGTAGACGTATCCGGCCATCGAATAGTTGGCGCTTTTCGACCAGTCGCTGTTGCCATGGCCGCGCAGGTCCGGCGCGATAACGTGCCAGTCCTTGCGCAGGCGACGGGCAATCCAGTCCCAGTTCCGGCAATGGTCGCGCCCGCCGTGCACCAGCAGCAGAGGCGGGGCATCGGGATTGCCCCAGTCGACATAGTGCAGGCGCAGTCGTTGGGACGTGAAGTAGCGGGAAGCGGGTCCCGAATTTTCGTCGATCGTCACGCGAGTCCTCTCAGGAATGTTTCGATGATGGCGTTGGTCTCAGCCGGTTTTTCAAGCTGCGGGAAATGGCCTGTATCCGGAATGATTTCAATAGCGGCATGTGGCACTTTAGACCGGACGAGGTCCAGATAGGGTGTGGTCTGCCCGGCGGTCAGCGGACCTCGCTTCCCGCTTGCGTCGGAGTAGGTGGTCTGGACGGCGAGCAGGGGCACCTTGATGTTCGAAAGAGTGCGCTCCAGGTTCTCCGAGTCATAGCGGCCAATGTCGGCGAAGAGCGGACCGGCGATGGCTGGGTCGCGATCGACCGCGCGTTGGATAATGGCCTCGGCTTTGGTCTTGTCAAAGCCGGGTTGAAACATCTTCGTGAATGCGGTGCGGATATAGGACTGGTAGCCAGCTGTTTCGAGTGCCTTGCCGCGGGCCAGATGCTCTGTGGAGCCCGGAATTCCCAACCGACTGCCATCGACCAGGACAACTGCCTTGATGAATTCAGGTGCGCGCAACGCCGCTTCCATCGCTACCCGGCATCCCATCGAATGGCCGAAGATGACGGCGGGGGGCAACTTCAGTCCGCGCAGCAGCCGGGCAACATCTTCGCCATGGGTTTCGATCCGGCGATGATCGGGCGTTCCGGGCGACGTGCCGTGGCCCCCCAGATCGACCGCCACCGTCTCGTGGCTGGCGCCGAAATGACTGACGATTTCGTCCCAATCGCTTCGGGCGCATCCGAAACCGTGAACCAGGACCAGAGGCGGCTTGCCGGCGCCCTTGCGGGTGTAATGAATGAGTTCCATTGGGTTTGGCTCCCTGTCTTGGCTTGCGGGCGGGCTTCCGGCTTCGAGGCGGTCCGGTCAGCTCGTGACGCGGCAGCGGTTCCAGGTTTCGGGCCCCGATTGCCGGGAGCGTCCGGTTCCGCCGCCCTGGTGGAAAAGGCGCAGCTCCGTTTCGGACTGGAGCTGCATGATGATTTCGGTGCCTGCTTCTGGCTCGTTGGCCGGCACGATATAGCTGAAAGTATGCCGCGTGTAGTCGCCCGTCATGGCTGTTCCGCCGTAGGTCATGATTTTTTGGCCGTCAATCGTGAAGTGGCGGCCGTTGCGGCACCAATCTCCGTCGATCGCATCGGCGGATGCGGTGGAGGGGGCCATACCCAGGAAAAGGGATGAGAACAAGATCGAATGGAAAGCCGAGTGAAGATGCAACCTTAGCATTGTCGTCACTCCTCTGTTACGCGGTGACCACAGCTTTGCCTGTTATTCACCGAGTCCAATTGATGTGACTGGTGCCGTTTTGAAAAGCGTGCCACAGTCAGGCATCGATCAACAACTGAAAGGAGGTGATCCAATGTCTAGTGGGATTGCGAAGCTGTCATGTCAGCCGGTGCAGGTCTTCTCGACGCTGGAGCAGCCTCTGCGTCTAGCCTGACCAGCCCACTCGGCGCAGACTGATTGATTGCGCCTCGAGAGAGGCTTCATTGACAGCCCGTTCCACGAAGGGCCGCCCGCGAGGCGGCCCTTTTCGTTTACCGTAGCCGCCGTTCGGCCCGCCTCGTGTTCAGGCCGCAAAGCTGGAGCGGAGTTGTGCTGCCCATCGGCCGTTCAATTTCGCTATCACCCAAAGGGATCGGAAGGTGCCGATTTCGGTTCCGTCCGAGCGGTAACGGGTGAACGCGATATCGAGATGGACCTTGTCGGGGCCGACGGCGGTTGGATTGAGGTAGCACCATTGCGAGCGTGCCCAGCCGTCTCCAGCGCGGGCCTTGAAGTCGGTCAGGTAGCTGTCGGGTGTGTCCCACACCTTGAGGTGCCCGCCCGAAAGCCGGTAGTGCGGGAAATGCAGCGTGGCGGCCAAGGCTTCCGCATCCTGGGCGTTGAGGGCTGCCAGATGGCGGTGCATGACATCACGCGCGGCTGCGATGGCTTCGGTGCATGATGGCTTGAGTGGGGATGCTGTCATGGGACAGAGGCCTCCAAGGCGAGGGTGTCACGGCTTTGCCACCCCGGCCGGAACAGGTCATTGGCTGATCGGGCCCATATCCGGTTTTTGCGGATTCGGTCCGGGTTGTTTTCACTCCGGGGCCGCACTGGGTTAAAGGTCTGGTCCTGCGCGGTCCCGGGCTGGGTGCTTCCACATCATTCCGAAGCGCCATCGCTGCCCGACAGGCGTTGGATGCGCCAGGAGAATTGCGATTCTCCCGTGCAGGTGCTTCTCAAGACGATCATGCGCGCTTTCGTGGGGCCCAGCGCCTGGGCAAAGTCGATGTTCGCCTCGCAACTGATGTCGCAATCTTCTGCGGAGAGCCGCCAGCGCACGCCCTTGTGGGTGGTAATGATATAGCCTTCATCGCGGCTGGCGATGTGCGATCCGACGGGAATCTGGAAGCGGATGGCGACGGGAAGATCATGCGGGAGCCGGAGCGATGGGTGCGGTCCCCTGAGGATGTCCAGTCCCTCGAGCAATGTCCCATTGTCCTTCAGGGTCAGGCGGCGCTCGTGGAGCAGTCCGAAACGCTTCAGATAGCCGTCGTGGGTCGAGATCAACTGAATTTCGTGGTCGCTAATCGTAAGCTCGGAGCGCACGTGGTCTGGCCCGCCAATGGGTGGTGGTGTGTTGCCGCCTTCAAGCCGCTTGGAGCGAACGAGGCGTGATGACGACTGGTCCGCAATGGTGAGGGTGGAATGGCTGGCGGTTGCCCGGGCATCGGGGTGGTAGGTCTGGTGCCCCGGGCCTGGGGCGCCACGGTTGACGATGACGGCTTCATCATCCGAGCCGAGTTCGAAGGACAGGCATCCGGCGTGGGCTTGGCTGGCATACTGCAGGGGGGGCGGGCTGCCGCAATCGACGATGACGGTGGTGCCGGCCTGTTGCAGACGGGCGTAGCGCGAGTCGGCAATGCCGGTTTCGGGCCGCTTCAGGGTTTCGTCCAGGGAGAGCACGAGCGCCAGGGTATCCGAGCGTGAAATGCCGACACCGTTGAAACGGGCGAGTTCCCGGCTGGTCGTGGAACCGGCCTTGAGGGCCATGGTCATGGCGCTGATGCAGTTGGAGACGAACGGTGGTGTGATGATGCCCCGGGCGAGATAGCACTGGCGCAGGGGAAGGAGATCGAGCAGCAGTTCGAGGACCACATCGTTGTTGCGGGAAACGTGTCCGCCATCGTGGTGGAACTGGCGCTTGAATTCGGATGCCAACGCCCTCTCGATGCGCGGAAGGTGCCGGTCGTGGCCGGCGAGAGACAGGCAGGCGAGCGCCAGCACCATCCAGCAGGCGAGCCGCTGGGGGCCAGACGGGGCGGAGCCGATCTGGCGGCTGAGTGTGCTGATCTCGTGGCCGAGGGCTCTCGTGAAGGCGTGATGGAACGAGTGGGGGGCACCCTCGAGCAGCATGCCAGCGTTGACCAGCCAGGCGCCCAGCCGCCGGGCCCTGACGTGCACCAGGGCCGCCTCCGCCGCCAGCGATTTTGTGTTGCGGCGGCGCTGGCACCAGTCAAGGACGATCCGGCGGGCTATGGTGTCGGCCTCGTCCGTTTCGGCCCGTTTGAGACTGCCGAGCCAGGTGAAGCCGTGAAGCTCGCGCAACCACGCGGCAGTGGCGCCCTGGACGTCGAACGGCGAGCCGCTGCCGAACTCGTAGACCTGCCCTGCAAGACCTAGTTGTCCGGCG
>JBKDZY010000397.1:0-1928 GCA_047971765.1 Hyphomicrobiaceae bacterium
CCACGGCAACGGCACGCAGGGAATCTTCTGGCCGGACCGTAACCTATTTTACGGCTCAACCCATGAGATGCCGCTCTTTCCTGGCACGGGCGCGGCGAGCGAGATCGGGGTCGGCAACATATTCAATGCACCGATGAAAGCTGGCGAGGGCGGCGCTGAGTTTCGCGTGGCCATGAGCGAGCGGATTTTGCCAGCCCTCGATGCCTTCCTCCCTGATCTCGTTCTGATCTCGGCCGGCTTCGACGCACATGAGAGCGATCCTCTCGGGCACATTCGACTGCAGGAAGCGGACTTCACCTGGATTACAGAGAAGGTCATGGACGTCGCAGCGCGACGATGCTCGGGCCGCATCGTGTCCATGTTGGAAGGTGGCTACGAACTCGGCGCCCTTGGCCGTTCCGCGGCCGCCCACGTGACGGCTCTGATGTCCGCCTGATTACTTGCGCCGTTCCATTGGATTTGACGGCAAGATACGGATCGCGCCCGCGGTCCGGCGATGGTCCTTCTGGTTCGATCAAGAACAACCTTGAAGGATGGAGACCCATGGACCGACCAGTTTTCCGGCGCGATTTCGCGGGCCTGCTCGCGGGTGCAGCGTCGAGCGTCGCGCTGACGCGTTTTTCCGCTCCTGTGGCTCACGCCGCGGAGTTGCCGATTGCCGAGCAACTCGCCAAAGACCTAACGGGGCTATCGGGCGAACTGATTACCGACCAGGCATCGCGCGCTGTTTATGCCGATGATTTCGGGAAGATCGTGCACAAGATATCGGACGCAGTCCTGGCGCCACAGGATACCGGCGATCTCGTGAAACTTCTTCAGCTCGCCAACCGGAAGGGCATCAAGGTCGGCGTGCGCGGGATGGGGCACTCGATGCTCGGCCAGCGCCTCCCGACGGGTTGTCGGAGTGGCGCGTTCGATAACGGATTACGCCTACTGCTGCTATCTTTCCGATCTTGCTGTCGACAAGAGCTACCAGGGACGCGGAATTGGACGGCAGCTCATTGCGGAAACCCGGCGCGTGGCAGGGCCGCAATCCATGTGTCTGCTCCTCTCATCGCCCGACGCGATGACTTTCTACAAAGCAATTGGCATGCCGCAGACCAACAACGCGTTCATGTATCCACGCGAGGCGTGACTGCGCTTTACTGTATGAAGTGACGCAGCATACCTGCCGACGCGACGCCAATGATAACTGTGGGGAGAAGCGGAAAACGCGTCGCTGCGGCGAGGGTGGTTGCAAGCTCTACGAGATCCGCGGGGCGGTCCGCGACGAAATCAGGCGCGATAACCGAAATCAGGACGCAGCCGGGTGCAGCCTCCAGAACCTCGACCGCGCGCGCTCAAAACCCGGTTGCGCAAGGCGACGTAGCCGGCCACACGCGTCATGTACGTCACCGAGGCCATAAGGACGATGGTCAGGAGCGT
This sequence comes from Hyphomicrobiaceae bacterium, assembly GCA_047971765.1. Classification (GTDB taxonomy): domain Bacteria; phylum Pseudomonadota; class Alphaproteobacteria; order Rhizobiales; family Hyphomicrobiaceae. The sequence goes on from JBKDZY010000397.1 coordinate 1,426, forward strand.
GGCGGAATGGATCATTTCTTCTCCGCCCAAAAGAATGCCGAAACGACCCCGGACAGCGCTCCTGCGGCGACGTACCAGGGGCCCGCTACGAGCAGGTACGTTCCGGCGGCAACGACAAGGCTGACGAGCCAGGGACGTGCGGCGCGGACGCCTTTCCACATACCTCTGAGCAATACGAGGAAGACGGCGGGAAATGCCATGTCGAACCCGTAGGCTTCGATATTGCCGATCATCGGCCCGACTGCCGCTCCGACGGTGGTGAAGGTGATCCAGGTAAGATAGAGCCCCGCCGAGACGCCGAGGTAGTACGACAGGCTGAAGCAGTGGCGCATGCCAAGCGGTTGGCGCTGGCGAGCATCGGCAAGGCCCATCGCCCAGCTTTCGTCGCACATGAAGAACAGCGCGGGGAATGCCTGGCGCTTCGGCAGGTGCTGAATGAAGGGAGCCAGAGCCGCGCCCATGAGCAGATGGCGGCTGTTGACGAGGAACGTGATCGCCACGAT
>JBKDZY010000398.1:0-6152 GCA_047971765.1 Hyphomicrobiaceae bacterium
CAAGGGCTCCGCTGCCGGAGCACAACACCACCTGCGGCAATTCCGCGCCACCAGTTGGAGCTGCAAGCATGTAGCCAACCGGAAGCAACCCGCGCACCACCAGCGCAAGTCCTGCAATCCAGATCAGCCAGCCATGTTTCTTCACGCGCATTTCTCGCTACAATGTCTGGAAACTAACCGGAACCCGCCCACCCTGCCGCGAAACAAATCGACGCGGCAAGAGAATTATTCCGACATTTTCCGCCGACAGCCGTCAATTCCAGCCGGAACGTGGAGTTTTCCATGAGCACCACCATTCGAACCATGACCCCGGACGATTTCGAGACTCTCGTGGACCTCAAGTGGGCGCTCAACAAGATCGAACGCGAGAGTATGCCGGACACCCATACCCAGAAAGGCGACCGGTCCGGCGCCCGCCAGGCCGCACGCGAGGGGATCAGGGGCTACATGGAGATCACCGCTGAGCGCACGGGCGAGATTTTGATCGCCGAGCATGACGGCAGCATCGCCGGGTGCATCGTCTGGTATCCCGATATGGCCAGCCCGAGCCTCCACGACGAGGCCCGCCCGCGCGCCCAGATCAGCGGCTTCATCGTCCGGCCGGAATACCGGGGAAGCGGCATCGGCAAGGCCCTCATGACCGAAGTGGAAACCCGCGCCCGCAAACGCGGCCTGCAACGCATGAGCTTGAATGTTGTCGATTGGAACGAGCCCGCCCGTGCCTTATATGAACGGATCGGTTTCGAGCCGATGGAACTGATCATGACAAGACGGCTCGATTAACCCTGCTGCTCCGATTCCGCCCACTCTCCGCGCCCCCACTCCGTGTCCGTTCTATGATCGGCCAGCCCCGGCGAAACGCACGTTCCGGGCCCAGGAGCCTGATCGGCTGAGATGGAAGCAATCCTGCTTCCATCGAAGGCGTGAATCAGTCTCTCAAATAAAGAGTTAGAGCAGGCCACCAGCGTGGATGTGATTCCATTTGAGCCAAACCTGCTCTAAACCGCTTCAAGCCCCGTTCCATTCCCCGGAGCATGACCCCATGGGCGCGTCCAGCCACAAGAGTTTTGCCAATCTGCGTTGGGCGGAAACCGTGGCGAGGCTGGAACGCAAGCGCCTGAGCAAGTTCACCCGCGACAATGGCACCTTCCTGATCGTCCTGTCGGCCCTGGTTGGCGGATTGACCGGAATGATTTCGGCTTCGCTCGTCACCGCGGCAGAGTTCATGCACACCGTGCTGTATGACCTGGATCCCCGGACCAACCTGAGCGCTGCCGTCGAAATCCCGCTCGTGCGGGCGCTGGTTGTCCTGCTGGCCGGCGGCCTCATCATGGGCGTCGTGTCGCGCTTCTCTCCCGGTCTGCGGCACGAGATTGTCGATCCGATCGAGGCCAACGCCCTGCGTGGCGGCCGCATGTCCATTCGCGACAGCCTCTTCGTCGTGCTGGAAGCCTTCCTGTCGAGCAGCGCCGGCCTCTCCCTCGGTCTCGAAGGCGGCTACACCCAGATCTCCGGCGCCATCGGCTCCTGGTTCGGTCGCATCATCAAACGCCGCCGGATCGACGTGCGCATGCTGGTCGGAGCCGGCGTCGCGGGGTGCATCGCAGGCGCCTACGATGCCCCATTTGCCGGAGCGACCTATGCGTTCGAGCTGATTGTCGGATCATACACCGTCGCAACGCTTGCGCCCGTCGTCGCCGCTGCCGTTGCCGGCACCTTTGCCGCCCGCCAATTCGTGGACCATACGTATCGGATCCCGCATGAAGCCTGGAACCTGGGGGACAACACATCGATATTCGGAGCCTTGCTGCTTGGTGTCTTCTGCGGGCTGATGAGCATCGCACTGATGCGCGGCGTCACAACGACGGAACACATCGCCCGCAGAAGCGGGTTGCCGCGGCCATGGCGGCCATTGGCCGGAGCGTTCGCGGTGTGGTGCATGTTGCTTGTCACCCCACACATCCTGTCGTCCGGCCACGGCGCCATGACGCTGGTGCTGCAGGCGGGCTGGCCCGTCGGCAGCCTGCTGCTCGTGCTCGTCTTCAAGATCCTTGCTTCCGCCGTATCGCTGGGGTCCGGTTTCCGTGGCGGCCTGTTTTCGACCTCGTTGTTCCTCGGCACACTGTCCGGAGCCCTCGTTGGCACCATCGGCGCGCATCTCGGATGGCTGCCGGAGTCCGCCATCGGCGTCATGAGCCTCGTCGGCATGGCCAGCTTCGCGTCCGGCGTGCTTGGCTGCCCCATCGCGATGGCTCTTCTGGCTGTGGAGATCACCAACGACCTGACGGTCGTCTCGCCGGTGCTGCTGGGTGTCATCGGCGCGACCCTCACCGTGCGCCAGTACTTCGGCTATTCGTTCGCCACCTGGCGCTTCCATCTGCGCGGGGAAGCCATCCTGGGCGGCGAGGATGTTGGCTGGGCGCGTGAAATGACGGCCGGAAAGCTCATGCGCCAGGACATGACGCTTCTGCCCGCAGACATGCCGGTCGACGTCTTCTGCGCGCAGCCCGTGCCGATCAACCACAAGTACGTCATCGCAACGAACGAGGATGGCGCATTTGCCGGTTTCGTCGATGTCGCCGCGGTCTTTGCCGCCCACCAGACGCACTCCGGAAAGCCCTCGGATCGGGAAGATCTGCGGCTCACATCGTTTCTCGTCAATACCGAGGCCTGGGTGGTCCCTGACCTGCCCGCCGATCGCCTGCTGCTCACCTTCGACGCCCTCCAGGCCGAACTCGTCGCCGTGGTGGAAAGCGAGACCAATCGCCAGGTTGTCGGCGTGGTGACGGAAGCCTTTGCCCTCAAGCGCTACCGACAGGAACTGGAAGCCCGCCATAACGAGATCTTCGGCTCGTGAGCGGAATGCGTGGGCCCCGCGAGTTGCGCCGCGCTGCCCCCTGCGCAATGCTGGCACCCGTTCGGCGGCGCCAATGCGGATCGCCGCCGTCCACACTTGGGCCCACCCACAGTTGAAAGGGAACAGAGGGAATGACCAACTGGCGAGTTGGTGTCGACTCGGGCGGCACGTTCACCGACATCTGCCTCGTTGCCGAGAACGGAAGTGCCATCCGGGTATGGAAGGTTCCCAGCACCCCCGATGACCCGTCGACCGCCATTGCCAACGGCGTCATTGAAGGTCTGACATCCGCAGCGGGCGCCGCCCCCGCCGACGTCATCTCCTTTGGACACGGCACGACCGTCGCCACCAATGCCCTCATCCAGGGTCGTGGCGTCGCAACCGGCCTCATCACCACCGACGGTTTCCGCGATCTTCTCGAAATCGGTCGCCAGCGCCGGCCACACCTGTACGACCTGCAATGCGACAAGCCCCCGCTTCTCGTCACCCGCGCCAACCGCCGTGAAGTCGCAGAACGCATGCGCCACGACGGCCGGGTCGAACGCCCACTCGACGAGGGTGCCGTTCGCCAGGCCACGCGCGCGCTGAAGGCCGCGGGCGTCGAGGCCATTGCCATCATGTATCTCTATTCCTACCTCGACCCGACACACGAGGCCCGCACCCGGGAAATCGTCGCGGAGGAATTTCCGGACGCCTTTATCAGCTGCTCCCATGAGGTCGCACCGGAATTCCGGGAGTACGAACGGCTCACGACCGCTGTCGTCAATGCCTATCTCGGCCCCGTCATGGCCCGTTACATCGACCGCCTCGGGCCCCGCCTCGACGCGGCCGGCCTCAAGGGACCGAGACGGATCACCCAGTCGAACGGCGGCGTCATGTCGTTCTCGATGGCCCGCAATCATGCGGTTCGCACGGTCCTGTCCGGTCCGGCAACCGGTGTTGTCGGCGCCATGAAGGTGGCGGAACTGGCTGGTCATCCCAACATCATCACCTTCGACATGGGCGGCACCTCGACCGATGTGGCGCTCATCGAGAAGGGCGAGCCCAAACTCGCCGGCGAGATGGAAGTGCACGGCTACCCGCTGAAGACCCCCATGCTCGACATCCACACCGTCGGCGCAGGTGGCGGCTCCATCGCCCATATCGATGCGGGCGGCCATCTGAAGGTTGGACCGCGCAGCGCCGGCAGCGTGCCAGGCCCCGCCTGCTACGGCCTCGGCAACGACGAAGCCACCGTCACCGATGCCAACGTGGTCCTCGAAACGCTCAATCCCACCCATCTGCTCGGTGGACGGATGCAGATCGACAGCAGGAAATCAATCGAGGCCATCGGCGTGCTGGCGGACCGCCTGGGCCTCGACCCGCTGGCAACGGCCCAGGGTATCGTCAGCGTCGTCACCTCCAACATGGCCCGCGCCATCCGCGTGATCTCGGTGCAGAGGGGCCACGACCCGCGCGACTACACGCTCGTCGCGTTCGGCGGCGCCGGACCGCTGCACGCCGCCCGCCTCGCCCGCGAACTCGACATTCCCCGCGTTCTGGTGCCGCGGCCCCCCGGCATCCTGTGTGCCCTCGGCCTGCTGCTGACCGACCTCAAGACCAACTTCGCGCAAACCAGGCAGGTGCCGCTCGGCGCGGACAACGTCGCGGCCATCACGGAAACCTTCGACGATCTTGCCGGACGCGCAGGGCGCTGGTTCACCGAGGAAGCCATCTCCAGCGACCGCCGACACATCCGCCGCACCATCGACATGCGCTATATCGGCCAGAACTACGAACTGCCGATCCCGATGCCGGACGATCTCGATGGTGACGCCCTCCTGGCTGAACTGTAGACCCGCTTCGAGGAGGCGCACAAGCAGATGTACGGCTATATCGCTCCCGAGGAACCGATTCAGGCCGTCACCGTCCGCATCGAGGCGATTGGCACCGTACCGCAGGCCGAGATCAACCCGGCCCCCTCCACGACCTCGCCCCTCGCCGAAGCCCGGATCGGCACCAGAAAGGTCTGGCTTGCCGAAACCCGAAGCCGCGAGGCCTGCCCCGTCTATGACCGCGAGCACCTCGGCCACGGCCACTGCATCGAAGGGCCGGCCATCGTGGAACAGATGGATGCAACGACCGTCGTATTGCCGGGACAGACAGCGACCGTCGATCCCTACCTGAACCTCATCATCGAGGGCTGAAAGATCATGACTACGCTTGCCGCCGAGAAGCCGGTCACGGACACCGCCGACACCATTGACCCGATCACGGTCGAGGTGATCGGGAATGCGCTCGCCTCCATCGTCGACGAAATGGGCGAGACCCTCGTCCGCGCCTCCTACTCCACGAATATCAAGGAGCGCCGTGACAGCTCCACATGCCTGTTCGATGCCCGGGGCCGCACACTCTGCCAGGCCTCGCACATCCCCATCCACCTCGGTTCCCTCATTGGCGTCGTCGATGAGATCGCCCGGCGCTGGGACATGGCCGACATCCGCGAGGGCGATGTCTTCATCGGCAACGACGCCTACAGCGGCGGCGGCACGCACCTGCCGGACATCGTGCTCGCCGAACCGATCTTCTATCGTGGAGAACTTGTCGCCTGGGCCACCAACACCGCCCACCACGCCGATTTTGTCGATCGCGCCCATGCCCACATCTTCCAGGAAGGCCTGCGCATTCCTCCCGTTCGGCTCTATCGCGAGGGGAAGATCAGCAAGGACGTCCTCGATCTCATTCTCCTCAACCTGCAGGTCCCGCGCGAGCGCCTCAACGACCTCCGCGCCCAGATGGCATCGAACCGCCAGGGCGTCGAACGCTTCAAGGCCCTGTGCGACCGCTACGGCAGGGACAGGCTGCTGGCGGCCGGTGACGCCCTGCTCGACTACGCCGAGCGCCTCACCCGGGCTGGCATCCGTACCATTCCATCCGGCACCTACTCGTTCGAGGACGTCTACGAGAGCAACGAGCTTGACGGCAGCCTGGTCTTCAAGACCCGTATCGAGGTCAAGGACGACGAGATCTTCCTTGAGTTCGACGCCCCACCCCAGGTGCGCGCCGGCATCAATCTCGTTGAAACGGGTCTGCTGGCCACCGTCTACTACGCGGTCAAGGCCCTGATCGGCCCGGATATCCCCCCGAACGCGGGGCTCTTCCGGCCCATCCACGTCAAGGCGCCCAAGGGCTCGATCCTGAATGCCTCGGCGCCTGCTGCCGTCAATTCCCGTCTTCATACCGGGCAGCGCGTGGTCGACCTCATCTTCGGCGCCCTGGCCCCAGCGCTGCCCGACCGCATCATAGCGGCCTGCAA
>JBKDZY010000399.1:0-8037 GCA_047971765.1 Hyphomicrobiaceae bacterium
GTTGGTTTCTCGCTTGCGATCGCGCCGGGGCGCGCCTGCTACGTGCCCGTCGGCCATCGCGAGGCCGGCGGCGATCTGTTCGGCGGCGGCGGGCTATTGCCCGGCCAGATCCCGCTGACCGAAGCGCTCGAGGCTCTGAAACCCCTGCTGGAGGACGAGGCGACCCTCAAGATCGGGCAGAACCTGAAGTACGACGCCCTTGTCCTGCGCCGCTACGGCATCCGCATCGCCCCGGTCGATGACACCATGCTGATGTCCTACGCCCTGGACGGCGGCAAAGGCGGTCACGGCATGGATGCCCTGTCCGAACGCCACCTTGGCCATGCCTGCATTTCATTCGACAAGGTCATCGCCCACGCGCCGGGCACCAGGAAGTCCGAGAAGACCTTTGCCGGCGTCCCCATCGACAAGGCGACCGCATACGCCGCGGAGGATGCCGACGTCACCCTGCGACTCTGGATGGCGCTCAAACCCCGCCTTGTCGCGGAACGCATGACGACGGTCTACGAAACGCTGGAGCGCCCGCTGCTGCCGGTCATCGTCGACATGGAGCACGCGGGCATCAAGGTCGACAAGGCCATTCTCTCGCGGCTGTCATCCAGTTTTGCCCAGGGCATCGCCCGGCTCGAGGAAGAGGTCTACGAACTGGCCGGACAGAAATTCAATCTCGGCAGCCCCAAGCAGCTCGGCGAGCTGCTGTTCGATCATCTCCAGTTGCCGGGCGGCAAACGCACGAAAAGCGGCCAGTGGGAAACGCGCGCCAACCTGCTGGACGATCTCGCCGCCAACGAGGACCTCCCCGAAGACGCCCGCCGCCTGATCAACACCATGCTGGAATGGCGCCAGCTGTCGAAACTGAAATCCACCTACACGGACGCCCTGCCAGGCCACATCAACGAGGAAAGCGGTGGCCGTATCCATACCAGCTACGCACTTGCCGCAACCACCACCGGCCGTCTCGCCTCCACCGATCCCAACCTGCAGAATATCCCCGTGCGCACCAGGGAGGGTCGTGAGATCCGCACCGCCTTCGTTGCCGCCAAGGGAAATCGCCTGATTTCTGCCGACTACAGCCAGATCGAGTTGCGCGTTCTTGCCCATATTGCCGACATTCCGCAGCTCAAAAAGGCATTTGTCGATGGGCTGGACATCCATGCCATGACCGCATCGGAAATGTTCGGCGTGCCGGTGAAGGACATGCCGCCCGAGGTGCGCCGCCGCGCCAAGGCCATCAACTGCGGTATCATCTACGGCAGGTCCGCCTTCGGTCTGGCCGCCCTGCGCGGCATCTCGCGGCAGGAGGCAGCCGAATATATCCAGACCTACTTCAAGAGGTTTTCTGGCATCCGCGACTACATGGACGCCACAAAGGCTTTCGCCCACGAGCACGGCTACGTGGAGACCGTGTTCGGGCGGCGCGTGCACTATCCCGAGATCAACACCAGGAACCCCTCGATGCGCGGTTTCCTTGAGCGCGCCGCCATCAATGCGCCGATCCAGGGCTCGGCCGCCGACATCATTCGCCGCGCCATGATCCGTATGCCGGGCGCACTGGCCGATGCCGGCCTCGAAAGCACGACCATGCTGCTCCAGGTGCACGACGAATTGATCCTGGAATCGAAGACCGGCGAGGTTGAAAAGGCCCTTGACGTCGTCACGAAGGTCATGGAAGGGGCACCCGAACCCGCCCGGAAATTCACGATCCCGATCCAGGTTGACGCCAAGGCCGCCGACAACTGGGAAGCCGCGCACTGACGCACGTATGTATCGCACGCCGGTGAGCCCGCTCCCCGGCGTGCCGCGGGTGCGCGACAGCCAATGCAGGAGTTTGAAGGCGCAGCCGGCAAGGCAACAAGACAGACCGAAAAAGCCAACGAGAAACAAGGCCACAACGCATGACCACCTCCCCCTCACCCCTCACGGCCCCAGCCAGGCTCTATCACGCCTATTTTACCGGCCTGATCCTCAGGCTGGTGTCCCATCGGTCGTCAGCCGATGCAGCCGAGTGGATCTTCCGGGTGTTCCGCCATCAACATCACGAGAAGTTCCTCTCCAGCTTCGAGAAGCTCGGCCTCAAGGGCATGCCCGATGCCGTCGCCTGTGCCGCCTATCACTATCTGTCGAACAGCGTCGGTGGTGTCCGCGTCGAGTTCATGAAGGAAAGCGACAAGAAGGCCTGGGTTCATTTCGTGCCGCCCCGCTGGATCTACACCGGCACCGCCATTTGCGGCGTACCGAGCGAGGTCTCCCGCGCCTTTCTCCGTGGCTGGTACGCACAGAACGGCGTGTCCTTGAACAACCCCCGCCTCGGTTTCGTCTGCACCGCCCAGACCACCGACGGCCAACACGGACTGGCGGGCTATTTCTGGGAACGAGATCACGACATCGCACCGGAGGAACGGCTGATCTACCGGCCCGGCGAGATGGCTCCGCCGTTTGATCCCGCCGCGGCACCAAGATTGCCCGCATCAGAATGGCCGGCCGAGCGCCTCGCCAAGGCCGAGCGCAACTACTGCATGGAATACATCCGCTCCGGCCTGCCACGGCTCGTCGAGCAGCTTGGCCCAGCCGAAGCCACCAATATCGGCCGCGTGACGGGCCACTTGATCGGCGCACAGCTCTATCAGGAGGTTGCCACGATCCTCGGCATCGAGGGGGACAGCCCCGAAGCTTTTGCAGAATTGATGGTCCGCCTGGCTGGAGCCGAAGGCGACGAGGCCACGCAGTCGACAAACGGCGGCGCTGTCCTGGTGCGCAGACCCGGTTGGCGGCTGATGCGCAATCTTGGCGCCCCCTCACCCGCTGTCTTCGACTCATGGAACGGCCTCTTCGAGGGGATGCTGGCCGTGCACAACCGCTTTCTGGTCCTGGAGCCGATCGAACGCCTCGACTTTGGCGATCCCGCGTTCACCTGGCGCATCAGGAAGCCGGCACGGGCCGTATAATCCGGACGCCGATGCCTTGGCGGTTGCTTCCCCCGCCGACAAGGCATTCGCCACCATGGATCACCCGCGGGGCGACATCTGGAGCCGCCGTTCGCGGTAGAACGCATAGAGCCCCGCCGCGACCAGCACCGCCATACCCGCGAGTGACCAGAAATCCGGAATTTCGCGGAACACGATGAAGCCGACCACAATGGCCCAGATGATGCCCGCATAGCGGAAGGGAGCGACCGCTGAAATCTCTCCGATCCGAAGCGAGATGATCATCCAGAGGTGCCCGAGCAACGTCATCAGTCCGGCAAACACGATCAACGCGGTAGGCCCCAGGCCGGGCCACGCCCAGCCTTGCAGCCAAGACAGCCCGAGACCACCCGCCGCCACCGCCATCTGGGAAACCAGCAGGATCAGCAACGTGGGAATGCCATGGTCCAGCCGCCGCGTGGCCACGTCACGCAGGGTGCCACACAACACCGCGCCGATGGCAACGATCGCCCAGATATTGAAGGCACTCGTCCCGGGCTTGATGACCAGCAATGCGCCGACCAGACCGGCGCCGACCGCGGCCCAGCGCCGCCATCCCACCGCCGCCCCGAGAAAGATTGCGGAAGCCGCCGTCAGCGACAACGGTGTCAATTGCAGCACGCCCATGATGTCGGCAAACGGCATCCGTGCCAGGGCGGCCTGGAACATCAGCGAATTGCCGGCATCACCGGCACACCGCCATCCCATCCACGGCACCAGCGCACGCCGCAGCATCCTGAGCTTGCCTGTGAAATGCGCAACCAGCATCACGACCACAACGGATGTAAGGCTGCGCATGAACACCGATTGCCCGGTTGGAACCGCACCCGAGGCCATCCGCATCGCCGCATCACCCAAGGTAAAGGCCACGGTGGCGAACACCATGGCCCCTATCGCGGCAATATTGCTCTGGACGAGTCCGGCGGTCGTGGATCCGGCACCATCCCCGGCCGGAGTACTGCCTTGCATCTCAGCCACAGTACCCTCGGACCGAAAAAGGCATCATCGGCAGCCGCGGCATGGCATGAGCATGATCCCCGGCGGATGACGGATGGCGAAGCCTACTCCATCTGGCTCTTCAGTTCATAGATCTTCTTGAGCTGCCAGCGGCGCAGCATTTCGGAACCGCGACCGAAAACGGCATACCAGTGTGCCGCAAGCCCGGCGCCCCAGCCGATCAGCGGCCACTGCACCCACCAGTTCGGATCGGTAAAATTGAGCGCAATCAACATGGGCATGACCAGCGCGAAAACCGCTGTGTGGATATAGAGGCCCGTAATTTCCTGCACCTTGCGCTCGGCGCGCATCACCTTCTGCGCTTCCATCATCGTGGACACTCCTGAACTTGGATACTCTTATGCACACAATCATGCACCGGACTCGGGGCAAACTCGTGGCACTATTCGCTTGTAACTGCAATTTACAGTGTCTTGCTGATCCGCGCCAGCCGTATCACCTGCTTTTGCGGCGGATCCGCAAAAACAGGTGAATATTTCCGGATGGATCAGGCGGGCATTCTAATGACCGGTGCACCGATGCTCTCGATCTGGACGTTGACACAGGCGGGTTTGCCGCTGGCCAACGCGCGCTCGACGGCCGGGACCAGATCCTCGATCTTGTCGACGAACTCGCCATGTCCGCCGAGCGCCGCCACCACCTGATCGTAACGCGCCGGCAGCAGGCTGCAACCATGCATCCGGTCCGCGCCATAGTCACGGCGCTGGATCTGGCTCTCCGCATTCCAGCACGCATCGTTCCCGAGAATGGCGACGAACGGCGTACCGTGCCGGACGGCCGTTTCGAACTCCGACATGTGGAAACCGAAGGTGCCGTCACCAAGCACTGCGATGATCGGCGCTTTCGGGTCATGGACACGGCCCGCGATGGCGAACGGCAAGGACGCACCGATGGCCCCCGCCACACTGTTGATGAGTCGCTTGTTGACGGGCAACAGGCTTTGCCCCCATTGGGCGAACTCGCCACCGTCGCAGATCAACAGCGTTTCCGGATCGCGTTCCACCACCGGACGCAGCGCGCGGAACACCTGCGCCGCATGCAGCCGCCCCGCTGCCTTGCCCTTCAGCTCTGCCCACGCCGCTGGACGTTCGTCCATCATCCGCCGTGCCTGGGAGAGCCAGTCACCGCCGGGCTTGAAACCCGTCGCCGCAGCGCGCCGAACCAGCGCCTGTCCGGCCGGAACCGTATCGGCGACGCAACCGAAAACGAGATCGCCGCCCTTTTCCCGTGCCGCCCGGTCCACGAGTTCACCATCCGGATCAATCGAGACGACCTTCACCCCGTCAGCGAAGGATGGCCCTTGCGCCCAGCGGATCGTGAAATCCAGTGCCTTGCCCAGCAGCACGATGAGATCAGCAGCCTTCACCACATCTCCGAACGCGCCAATCGTTGCATCGTTGGCCCCGCGCGGGCTTTCGATCACGGCAGCAGGCGCGCCGGTCGCCCGCTCCAGATCCTTGAGCAGCGCCCGGCCCGTCCGCGATGACATCTGCGGCCCCGCCAGGATGACCGGCCGCTTGGCCGCCTGGATCGCCGCAAGCACCGCATCCGCCGCCCCCTCCGACAACTGGATCTGGTCCGCACCATCGCGTGGCTCGACCTCAGGCCAGTGGATGGCGTTGTGCTCCACCTTCTCGTCCAGCAGGTCCGACGGCAGCGACAGATGCACCGGCCCAGGGCGGCCGGCTTTGGCAATCCTGAGCGCCTCACCGAGTTCCTCGCCAAGCGTCGCCGCGGATTCCGCCGTCCACGAAGCTTTCGAGACCGGCTCAGCCATATCGGCCTGCCGAATTTCCTGGAACCCGCCGCGCCCCAGCTCCCACGTCGCCGCATGTCCTGACAGCAGCACCATCGGACTTTCCGCCGACAACGCCGTGAACAGGGCGCCAACCGCGTTGGCGTGGCCGGGCCCACCCGTCACCATCGCAATGCCGGGCTCGCCCGTGAGACGCCCCCACGCATCCGCCATGTGCACCGCAGCAGCTTCATGGCGCGTGTGGATCAGATCCAGCTTTGCCTCGATCGCAGCGTCGAACAGCGACATGATGTGATTGCCGCTGAGCGTGAAAATAGTCTTGTGGCCGAGCCGTTCGAGGCTCCGTGCAACGATGTCGGCGCCTCTGAGCTTGTCAGCCATGCCTCTCTCCATCCGGTTCCGTTGAGCACTATCAAGCCCCGGAGAATGAAGAGGTTGCGCGCCGTGGTCCAGGATCTTTTCCGCTCGGAATTCAGAGCACTGTCAAGGGCCCAGATTCCGGCGTGCCTCCTTCACAATTGAGGCCACAACCAGCTCGAAAGAATAGTGCTATAATTGCAACAGCTCGCAGAGATAGTAATCTACGTCACATGCCCGTTAATGGCGAATCAAACATCAGGAGGGTCAGGAACAACCAATTGGGTGGAGCCTTGCCGTGACTGACCCTCTTTGCCGCCGTTCTGCCTACCTGGCGCGCGCATCGGCCATCGCGCTGACTGCGGTAATCGGATTGCCTGTCGCCCAGGCGCAGACGACACACATCGAAAACCAGACCGTCACCGTGCCGCCGGCAACGATTCCAGCGGGCACCACATTGTATGTCGGTGCAACGAGCACAGCGAGATTGAACATCCTGTCTGGCGGCATCGTCACCACAACCAGTACATACATTGGTAACAACGCCGGAGCCAACGGCACCGTCTCTGTCTCAGGCACAGGCGCTTCATTCAGCGCCGCGAACGTCTTTCGCATCGGATCGGGAGGTTCGGGCACATTTTCCATAACGAACGGAGCGGCGGCCACGACGAGCGGCGGCACGATTGGGAGTGGAGGCGGCACCGGTGGCAACAGTCTCCGGGTCAGGCTCCATCTGGACGGTAACCAGTTCCCTCTACGTCGGCGATGACCAGAACGCCACCGCCACCCTCAACGTCCTGAACGGCGCCACTCTCAATCTCGGCTCCAACAGGATCTACATCAGCGACGATGATTCCACCGGCATCTTCAATGTCTCCGGCGGCAGCACGGTCATCAGCGGTGAAGCCATATTCGGCAATTACAGCGACACCGGCAGAGGCATCGCTAATATCTCTGGCCTCGGCACAACCTGGACAATCAGCGACGATCTCACTCTCGGCTACGAAGGTGGATCGGGTGAATTGAACATCACCCAGGGCGCTGTCGTTTCAGCCGCCGGCGATTTGACGATGGGCTATTATGACGAGGGTGTTACGCGCGGCGACCTGCTCATTTCAGGCCCGGGGTCTCGCCTGACGATCGGCGGCAGCGCCGCGATCGGCGATGACCGACCCGCAATTGTTTCAGTCAGCAATGGCGGCTTCTTCGGTGTCACAGGCGATGCGCAGATCGCCAGGGACACGACCGCACCGTCAACAGTCACTGTGACGGGCGCCGATTCCAGATTCGAGGCGAACAACCTCGCCGTCGGCGACTATGGCGAAGGCACGCTGAACGTGCTGGATGGCGGCTCCGTACAGACAAACAACCTCACCATGGGCCACAACACCGGCGGCGTCGGCACGCTGCTGGTTGACGGACCAGAGTCCCACGTTCAGGCAAATTCCTCGATCATCATCGGCTTCAATGGCACCGGCACCACCACCGTCAGCAATGGAGGCTGGTTGGAGAGTCAAGGCACCTTGACAATTGGTGATCTGGGGAGCGGCTCCTTGGTCGTCACAGGTATCGGCTCGAGGGTGACGACAGGCAGCGATTTGATTGTCGGAGATGGCGCCGAAGGCAGCCTGACCATCAGCAACGGTGGCAAGGTCATCGTCAATGACGGCGCCGGCAATACCTTTGTTGGCAGCCAGCAGCCTTTGACACGAACGGTGACCGTGGACGGAGCCGGGTCAGAATTGAGAACAAATATCCTGAACCTGGGCATAAACGGTACCGGCATCGCAACTGTCTCCAATGGCGGAACAATCACGGCGAATAAGGGGCTGACATAGGTAGCTGAGAAAGGCTATTTTTGTCAGATGGTTAGAGCTAGACGTCGGAGCAGGCTTGCGAGAAGTATCCAGATCGAGCTTCTGAAGTACTTCTGCGCAGGCGCGA
>JBKDZY010000400.1:0-7699 GCA_047971765.1 Hyphomicrobiaceae bacterium
CCAAAGCTGCACCGGCGAAAACCAAGGCAGCGAAGACAACGGCGGCCAAGGCTGCCAGCAAGACACCAGCGGTCAAGGCGAAGGCTGCGGCACCCAGGACAGTAGCCAAGGCTGCGCCGAAAGCAAAGGCTGCACCTGCTGCCAAGGCGCCGGCCAGGAAGCCTGCCGCCAAGGTCGCGCCGAGCAAGGCCGCGACGGGCAAGCCGGCGGCCCCCAAGGCTGGCGTGGCAAAGACCGCTCAGCCGAAGGCGCCCGTGGCCAAGGCTGCCGCACGGAAGACCGCGGCGCCTGCCAGTGCACCACAGCAGCGCGCCATGGCCGCTGCGGGCAAGGCCGCGCCTGCGAAGGTTACCGCACCGGTCGCCAACAAGGCCGCCTCGGCCGCCAATGGTTCGTCCGACCCGAAGAAACAGATCACCGCGCGTCACGGCTTCAAGACGAACGAGCTGATCGTGTATCCGGCGCACGGCGTTGGGCGCATCATCGGCATCGAGGAGCAGGAGATCGCGGGCATGACGCTCGAGCTCTTCGTCATCGAGTTCGAGAAGGACAAGATGACGTTGCGCGTGCCGACCTCCAAGTCGGATACCGTTGGAATGCGCAAGCTTGCCGAGGACGGCATCGTGACGCGCGCACTCGACACGCTCAAGGGCCGCGCCCGTATCAAGCGCACCATGTGGAGCCGCCGCGCGCAGGAGTATGAGGCGAAGATCAACTCCGGTGATCTCGTCGCCATTGCCGAGGTTGTGCGTGACCTCTACCGGTCGGAAGCGCAGCCGGAGCAGTCATACTCCGAGCGTCAGCTCTACGAGGCTGCTCTGGACCGCATGGCGCGGGAACTGGCCGCCGTCGAGCGTTCAGACGAGCGTAGCGCCATGCAGCGGATCACGGAGATCCTGTCGAAAAGCGCACGCGGGCGCCGTGCAGCCGCTGACGCGGCGGCATCTGCCGAAGGCGACGGTGGCGACGAGGCTGTAAAGGCGGCTTGAGCTGCAGGAGCTGAAGCGCGAGCCCGGTCATTTGCCGGAGCAGTCCGCGAGCGAAAACTTCAAGCGATGGCGAAGTAATCGGTATCGCTCAGGCCGCAGGCCTTACGGCCCGTGAGAAAAAAAAGCGCGGCAGGCTATGGGTCTGCCGCGCTTTTTGCGTTGCCATCGGGATCAGTTTTCGATCCAGAGATCATCCGCCGAAATCAACTGGATCTCCGGGCCTCGACGCACGGTGATCCAGCCGCGCGCCATCACGGTATGCCCCGTCAACCTGGATGGATTTTCGATGACCATCCCGCCAACCTGGCGGGACCAGACCAGGCGAAGGTCGCGGTGACGATAGCGGGATGTCCTCTGCGGTCTCGGCTCTGCGTCGGCAAGCGAGACGATCGACAGCCATCGCGTTCTCCGTGCGTGCGTGATCTGGCCCTCGACGATCTGAAAGGTGTTGGCGTACCCCGCGAGGTCAGTGGGGCGGTCGGCTTGTCGAACCTGGTAGGCGGCGTGGGCCCAAAGGCCCTTGCGACCTGCCCGCGCCTTTGCCTCGCGCTTGACGAGATCGGCAAGGCAGGCGCCGACGCCCGGCAGTGTGTAGGCGCGCGCATGGCCCTCGTCGACCATGCGGCCCTGCACCCAGACATCGCCTGCGGGCGCCACAACGAACACTTGCGCAAGCCACATCTTGTTCCGGTCCGAGCGTCGTCCGGAGAAAGCCAGCTTCACGCTCTTGCCGAGCGTCAGGGCCGCCAGTGCCCTTCGTGCAGCATCTGCAGGTGGCCAATGTGTGCCGGATGACATCGCACGCGCTTGGGGAGTCCCACCGGTTCCGGCATCGGATTGGTGCGGCGCCAGTGCCCCCACAAGCCGCACCAGACTGCCGTCATCCAGGCGAACCGTATCGCCATCGAGAACCGCTGCAACCGCGCGCTCGGGGCCAGGCTCGAAGCTGCATGGCAGTGAGGCGGAAACCGTCGCCGCAACGGAAGCGGGGATTGCGAGAATCGCCGCCAGCAGCCCTGTGCAGACAGTTGTCAGGCGCACGGCGATGCGCGTGAGTTCGGCGAATCTGGCTCGGCTCTCGTCTTCGAGAGTCCTCGTTGTGCACCACTCCCATCCGGCCTCACCTGCCAGCGGGCCGGATATGAGAGTTTGCAGGATCTGGCAGAAATGTCGATGCTGGATCACGGCACGGCGCCCTGCATGGCTCGCCGGCCGCAACAGATCAATGGGTCCGCCTGGGAGGGTGTCACATGGAGAAGGCTCAACTGTTTATGTCGCGCGTCGAGCAGGCATTGGAAGCGGAAAAGGCCTGGAACCCGCACGTCAACGCCGTCATCACGTCGATGGCAGACACCGCCCGGCAGGAAGCCGAGGCCTCTGACAAGGCGGCAGCGGAAGGGCGCTGGCTGGGCGTTCTGCATGGCATGACCATTGCCGTGAAGGACAATATCGACACGGCAGGCACCAGGACCACGATGGGGTCCAGGTTCTTTGCCGAGAATGTGCCCAATCGCGATGCGCCGGTGGTGGCGCGGGTGCGCAGGTCCGGCGCCATGCTGACCCAGAAGGTGACGCTCCACGAGTTTGCTTTCGGCGTCCGCTCCATGTCGTCGCTGATCGGCCAATGCCGCAATCCGTGGGACGTGACCCGCATTCCCGGCGGCTCGTCAGGTGGCTCGGCGGTCGCGGTCGCAACCGGCATGGCGGCCGCAGCCCTTGGCACCGATACGGGCGGCTCCGTTCGCATCCCGGCCGCCATGAACGGCATCACGGGGCTGCGTCCCACATCGGGCCGCGTGCCCAACACCGGGTGCTTTCCCGTCAGTTCTGCCCACGACACCATTGGTCCGATGGCCAGGTCGGCGGCCAATTGCGCGCGCTTGTTTGCCGTGATCGCTGGTTACGATGCCGACGACCCGACCAGCCGCGACCAGCCCCTGGAAAATTTCCTGCCGCAACTGGGTGAGGGCATTCGTGGCGTCAGAATGGGGGTCGTCCGCAACTACTATTTCGACAACGTGCCCGACGACCGCCTGCGGGCGGTTGAGGCGGCCATCGCGCAATTGGAGGCACTCGGCGCGATCATCACGGATGTCACGTTGCCCGGTGCCGGGCAGGTCCAGGATGCGTGCGCCGTCATGGTCTATTGCGATGCCTGCCATGTCCACCGCGATCGGCTCGATCAGGCCGAGTTCTGGGCACCGCAGACCATAGAGCGTTTGCGCCTGGGCTTGACATGGAGCGGCGTCGATTACGCAGCATCCGTGCGCATGAAGGAGAACTGGATGCGCACGCTGGCGCGAACATTCGAGAGCGTCGATATCCTGCTCACGCCGACGGTTCCCGTCGATCCGCCACCTCATGCGGAAGACCGCTCACTCTGGGAGGCGACCAAGGCGGTGGCCCAGAACACCTACAACGGCGCCTTCGGTCACCTGCCGGGCATTGCGGTTCCGTGCGGCTTCTCGGCCGCCGGTTTCCCTGTCTCGCTCCAGATGGAGGCCGCGTGGTGGAAGGAACCGTTGTTGCTGCGTGCCGCCCATGCCTATCAGGAGGTCACCGACTGGCATCTGAAACGGCCAGGCCTTCCGGCCGCATGAGAGCACGACAATGTAGTGTGCACGCCCTCGGCAACGACCGGTATGACCGGGCCTGCCGCCCGGTCATTGCGACCGCTGCGGCCTGGGGTGAACTCAGCCCGCAGTCTTCGCTGCAATGCGCTCCGCGATCTCGATGACGCGCTGCGCACGGTAGACGATCGGATAGTCGATGAATTTGCCGTCGAGCTGGATGGAGGCGGAGCCCGCCTTCTCGGCTTCGGCGAACGCGGCAACCGCGCGGCGCGACCACGCCACCTCATCAGCGGTTGGCGACAGCATCTCGTTCGCCACCGTCACCTGCGCGGGATAGATGCACATCTTGCCCTGGAATCCCAGGCCTTTCACCGTCTCCACTGATGACCGGAAGCCGGCTTCGTCCTTGATGTCGACCCAGACGGTGTCGATCGGCGGTTCGATGCCACCGGCCCGAGAAGCCAGAACGCATTCGCTTCGGTAGGGCAGCAGCTCGGTTTCACCGCGCGACCAGGTCATGTTCATGTCCAGCGTGAAATCGCCGGCGCCGAACGCCACCCGCTTGATCCGGGTCTTGGCGGCAGCGATCTCGCGCAGGTTGGCAAGGCCGCGCGCGGTTTCGATGATCGGCAGGATATCGATGGTGCCAGCCGGCAGGCCCCGCTCGCGCTCAAGATTGCTGACCACCCAGTCGGCGGCCCGGATCTCGTCCACGGTCTCGAGTTTTGGCAACACGATGCCGTCAACCCCGCGCTGCACCACCGCGACGATGTCGCCATAGCCCCACTCGGTCGACATGGCGTTGACCCGGACATAGCCGAGACACCGGCGAGGCGCCTGGTAGGCGTCCACCACCACCTGGCGGGTCGCAACCTTTTCGCTGATCGGGCAGGCGTCTTCGAGATCGAGAATGGTGGCGTCGGCATCGAGCATCAGCGCCTTCTCGACGCGGCGCGGATGATTGCCGGGCGCGAACAGGAATGAGCGAAAGACAGACATCAAATGAGCTCCTGGAAAAAGGGGAGGGGCGCGCGTTCGCGCTGGCGTCCCAGCAAGGTCGGGCAAGAAGCATATGCCGTTGTCGCATGCCTTACAGCATTTCCAACGCGCGCGGAACGCTCCCTTGGCGCAGGCAGCGGAACGGCACTGATGCGCAGCGGAACGGCATCTTTGTCAGCAGAACGAAAGTTGCACGCCGCAATACATCCTTAAGGGTGTTTTGACAAAATAAAGCAACCATAAGACGTGGAAAACACAGCAACTTCCGCACAGGCGGTTGAACAGTTGGTAGTGGAATTCAGGCCATGGCAGAGACGGTCATGAGGGGGCAGCCGGAGCGCCGGCAGTATCAGCGGGCAACCACGCCCTTGTATGCCGAACTCGATGGGCACCGCGTTACCGCAACGGACTGGAGTCCGGACGGCATCATGGTCGAGGACTATCCTGGTGTGCTGCCGCAGCCCGGTAGGTCTATCCGCCTGCAGGTCACACTGCCCTACTGGGGGCAGAACCACACCTTCATGGTGCAGGCCGCTGTGGTGCGCACGCAACCGGCAAAGGCATTGTTTGCAGCCCGTTTCTTCGGCTTGAACGAACATCTGCATGAATTGATGTGCAACGCGCTCAGGCATTCGATCTACGGCGCCCGCGATCCCGCAGGCCAGAGTGAGGCGCCGCCCCAGCATCGGCCCAACCCGCCGCCGGAATTGCCTGTCGATGTACCGATGGACCTGCCTGCGCCACCGGTGGCGAAAGCGCGGACACGACGATTGGCTGTGCCCGCAATCACCGTACTGATCGGCCTTGTGTGCCTTGGCTATGCGGCAACAACGTTCCAGGCGAACCGGTTTTCCGGTTCCGCAGGCCCGGCTCCCGGCATCGAGACCGGAATGCGCGCGCCGATGGCCTGGCCCGGCCCGGAGCATCGGCCCAGACGACAGCCGGAGGGGTGATGCCCGAAGAAACAGACATCCAGAAGGGAAAGTTCCCGCGCCATTAAGATTATTTAATTACAACGTGAGACGTTGCCTTCACCCATTGGGCGTCGGGTCTCCGTTCCGTGCGCTGCAACGTATACAGTGGTCCAAGAGCAGCTTGGGAGGCGGTCTTGAAATCCAAATTGCCCGGAAAAAGGGTCCTGGCCTTCAACGGCGCAGCACTACTGGTGGTCGGCGTCTCAGCCATCGCCATGATCAGGTCGTCCTTCTATGACCCGGATGCAGAGCCGTGTGCGGACCGCTACGTGAATGGCATCCGCATGGCATTGACCGGGAGCGATGGCGCCCCCTTGGCCGCCGGCGAGCTGCAGGGACAACTGAGTGACACCGATTGGGGTCTGATGGACAACATCCAGGTCGTGAAGTTGCGCTCTGGTCCCGCCAAAGCCGCCTTGCAGGTCAAGCTGCCCCCTCTTCCCGCAGCCGGACATGATAACGCTGATGAGCGCGCTGGAGCCGGTTTCTATTGGGAGCCCGAGGCGATCCGGCGCCCCCAGGCAGCCTGCCTTGTCTACTCGGTCTATGTCCCGAAGGGGTTCAAGTTCGGACAAGGCATGCGTCTGCCAGGCCTGATGGGCAATGATGCGATCAAGCAGGATCCGCAAACGGCCGGCGCCAAGAGAAGAAAACCTGAGTTCTCGGCCCGATACGTTTTCGATCAGCAGGGCAACGCCGACATCTTCGCCCAATTGCCTGGTGTGCAGCAGGGGCGCTCCCTTGGCGGCCGCGAAAGCGGCTTCGGGCTGCCGCATGGCCGCTGGGTGAAGTTCGAGCAGGAGGTGGTGCTCAACACGCCCGGCAAGAAGGATGGTTCGATCATCGCCTGGGTCGATGGCAAGCTTCAATTCAAGAAGAAGGGTATCATGGCCCGGCAGAACGACACCACGACCATTGTCGGTGTTCTGGCGGAGGTCACCCCCGGTGTCCGCAAGGCGGATGCCATGTCTGGCCCGGAAAAAATCTGGATGAGCCCATTCGAGTTGCGCTGGAACTAGGCGAAGTCCAGTCCAGAGCCCCCGATAGGCGAACCCGCAAACCCCACGCCGTGAGGTCAGGCGGCATGGGACTGGAGCGGCGTCGTGGTGCGGGTATTGAAAGTGCTGTGGAACCCACAGATGTCATGCCGGCACCCATCGTCCCGCGGGCGCGGCCCATGTTGTTTTCGCTCGCGGTCCGCCCGCAGCCCCGCCGCCGCGCTTCTGACCGCCTACGCCCCCTTCGCCCACCGTGCCATGGCATCGGCGTCGCTTTCGCGCGCGTCCACCCATCGGCCCTCGCCATCGGCCAGCGTTTCCTTCTTCCAGAACGGCGCACGGCTCTTCAGGAAGTCCATCAGGAAGGCGTTGGCCTCGAACGCAGCGTGCCGGTGTCGCGATGTCGTGACCACCAGCACGATGTTGTCGCCGGGGTGCAGGGTGCCGAACCGGTGGATGATCAGGCTACCATCCAGTGGCCACCGCGCCAGCGCCTCGGCCTCCACGCGTGCCAACTCCGCCTCCGTCATGCCCGGATAATGTTCGAGCGTCATCGCGACCAGACGCTTCCCGCCGACCTCGCCGCGCACCGTGCCCGTGAACGTTACCACTGCGCCAACATCGTGTTGGCCCTCGGTCAGGCGTGTCACTTCCGCCCCGATATCGAAATCCTCGGCCTGCACCCGCACCGCCACCGCTCAGCCTCCGGTGACCGGCGGGAAGAACGCAATCTCCCGCGCATCGTCAAGGGAGGCCCCAGGCTTCACGTGGACCTGATTGATTGCCGCGCGCACGATCTCCGGCTTCTCGAAGGCCGCCGCATATTCGGGGCCTCGTCCGGCCAGCCAGCGCGCCAGGTCCGCGACCGTGCGCACCTCCGCCGGCAGCTCCAGCCGCTCCGACGGCTTGCCGATCCGTTCGCGAACCCAGGCAAAATAGAGAAGATCGACGGTCATGGTCATCCAGTCCTGCTTGTGCAGCGAAGAGCACACGTGCTCCCCCGCTGCCCAACAGTAGCACGTTGGGCGGGGATCGGGCGACCAGTGGCCGTTATAACGGTCCCACGGTAGGTGGAAACGCTCAGGCCGCAAGCGCGGCTCAGGCAGTGTGCGCCGCCCCCGCGGAGGACCCGGCCTTCAGGCCGGTGCGGTCCGTGAGCGCAAACG
>JBKDZY010000401.1:0-10627 GCA_047971765.1 Hyphomicrobiaceae bacterium
AATATCCGGATCTTGCCGCTGGCGTCCCGGCCCCGGTCACGAAGGCTGACGATCACCATGTCCTCGGCCTCCTGCACTTCGAGGATCTCGGCATCGCGCAACAGATCGACATGGCGGCGCAACAGGATGCGGAACGGCGTCTGGTCAAGCATCACCCGGTCGTCGGTGCCAATATCCAGATCCTTGATGGCGATCTGGTAGCCGTCGGAAATGACAAGCTGCTTGCTCGGCGGCGCATATTCGAAGCGCACCCGGCCCGGTTTCATCAGGTAGAACTTGCCCCGCTGGCGTTTCCCATCCGCACCGGTCTGGACGAACGTGCCTTTGAGAGTGGTCAGATCGTTGAAGTAGGCGTTCACCTGCTGCACGATTTCCATTTGCCGGGGGTCGAGTGTCAGCCCTGCGACAGCGCCTGTTGCGTTGACGCTCGGCCGCCAGCCGCCTCCACCCCGGGCTGAACTGGGTTGGCCGGTCTTGCCGTCCGCCAGCACCGATGATGTTCCAAGTGCGAGTATTGCGCCGGCAATCATCCAGCGCACCCAGCTGCCCCGAGCCATTCCATGCTCCCGACGTGTCATTGACCACCACCCATATCTGTCCTCACCGTTGCGACAGTGCCTACAATTGGGACCGCTTGAGGGCAAGCCGGCCTGTGCATGCAAATTGTTGCACTTGTGCATCATTGGTCGCGCGCAAGGCAGGATTGGTGGAGGCAGTCTGCGCCAAGACGCGCGCATCGTGACGGTGCGCAGGTCGCAATGTGGATCAGTTGGCAGTGATCGAGCTATGGCGCTGCCACGGCTGCACCTCTAACATCACGGTGACGCCAACCTGGACGGTCTGTCAGCCGGACCATCGGCCGGGAGAGCGGATCAATCATCTTCACTGGAGGTACAAGCCATGGCTGCGTTCTATCGAGGGCTCACGGCGACAAATGTCACCATCAAGGGCGACAAGGGCGTTCCAATCACCGCCTACGTCGCGCGGCCGGAAGGCAACGGCCCCTTCCCGGCGGTCGTGCTGGTTCATCATCTTCCCGGTTGGAGCGAGCTTTATATCGAGATGACCCGCAAGTTCGCGGCCAATGGCTATCTCGCGATTTGCGCCAATCTTTATGAGCGTGCCGGTCAGGGAAACCCTGATGATGTGGCCGCCAAGGTGCGGGCCGAAGGTGGCATTTCCGATGCCCAGATGGTGGGTGATACCAAGGCCGCCGTCGAATGGGCGCGCGCGCAGCCGGGGCACAACGGCAAGGTCGGCATTTTCGGGTCCTGCTCGGGCGGTCGCCACGCCTTCATCTATGCCTGCCAGAACACCGATGTGGATGCCTGCGTCGAGCTCTGGGGCGGTCGCGTCGTCATGGGCAAGGATGAGCTCAACGACAAGACGCCGGTGGCTCCCATCGACATGACCGGGGATCTGTGCTGCCCGCTGCTCGGCTTGTTCGGCAACGAGGATCGCGCACCGAGCCCTGAACAGGTTGACCAGCACGAAGCGGCACTGAAGACGGCGGGCAAATCCTACGAGTTCCACCGCTACGACGGCGCCGGCCATGGCTTCTTCTATTATCACCGCCCACTCTACCGGGTCGAGCAGGCGCTCGACGGCTGGAGCAAGGTGTTCGCATTTTTCGGCAAGCATTTGTCCAAGTGAGGTGAGCCATGTGTACATCAATCGTGGAACTGGCCCCGGCCGCAGGCATGGCAAAGCGCGAGCATGAGTGGTTTCCGCTGACCCAGGTCGCCGTCGCCTATGATCACGCCCGTCATGCGCATCTGGGCGATGTCATCACCATCGACTTCATCAACACCCATCTCGCACCGGAGAACCGGGCCGCGGTGGAGTTGACGCTGGAGACAGCCAAGGAACTGCAGGCCGCCCTGTTCCGCGCCATCGCTGCCGCCGAAGAGGAAGAGGCCGAGCGCGCCCGGTCCATCGCGCAGCAGCGCCGCGCAAGGGAGAAACAGACGGAGACAACGAAGCCCGAACTGGCCATTGCGTGATCGCCCGTCGAAAGCCGACAATCCGGAAATGCGGACAAGGCGATGCCGCTTTTCCGGATTATGGCGTTTAGGGTTCCGGCTTGACCGGAATTGGGCTGGAGCGGCCAGCCTTGTTCCCTGGCCGCGTCCTCAGGGTGTGTGGGGATGCACAGCGGACGGGGCGCGCGCATGGCATCGGCATACTGGCAACCGGGGAAACGCCGTGAGGTGGACGGAAGCTGATTTCGACGGCATGTCCTGGCACGACAATCATGTGCATGGCATGGACCTTCGCGCCGGCGATCATGACGAAGGCGAGCTGCAGCTCGATCTCGACCACATCCTGGAATGGGTGAAGGGCACGGATGGTTGTGTGGCGTTCCGTCTGACCCCTGCAGTGCTGTGCTTCAACGCAGTCTCCGGCCTTCGGGTCACGATCGACTTTGCTGGGTCTTCAGCAGCCGTTGGGCCATTTTCGATCGGACAGATCGAGCGCATCGTGGAGACCGGCGTCCGGTCCAGCAAGCCGGCATGGCGCATTCTCCTGAATTGGCCAAAGGGCGAGATCTGTTTCAGGGCGTCCGGCTTCCATCAATGGCTGACTGGAGAAATCCGGGTTTGCGACAGGCAGGTTCTGGATCCGCACGAACGGTCGTAGGTCGCGTGCACCAACCGCGTTCCCCGCGCACGATCACATGGCTCTGTCTTGACCGATGACGTTTCCGTGCCAGACGTGTCCCTGTGTCAGGGAGTACGACGTAGAGTGAAGATTTGACGTCACGCATGATCCTGCACTAGCTTCCCGCCCGCGTGACAGTCTTATGCAGCAAGGCGCCGGACACCGATGTGAGTTGTCCATTCGGATTGGCTTTCAGCCAGACATTGGGATTGGGAACAGTCCGCCCGATGCGCACGGGCGGGCAAGGCGCGGAGCAATTACGGAATTCGGAGGAATAGGATGCGGGGTCGCAAGTGGACCGCTGGCATGGCTTGCCTTGCAGCGGCGTGGTTGGGCGCGAGTCCGGCAATGGCCGAAGGGCCATCCAGGCAGGAATTCAGGGTGGTCGGATCCTGGAACTTCACGACCATAAACAAGGAGATGGAAACGCCGTTCTTCACCAGGAAGCTTCCAGAGGCTTCAGGCGGGAAGATCAGCATCGACTACAAGACCATCACCACGCTCGGCCTGTCGGGGTTCGAGGTCGTCGATCTGACCCGCAAGGGTGTCTATGACATCGCCGTCGGCAGCATCGGGTACGTGGCGTCGAAATCTCCGGCGCTGGAAGGCATGGACCTCGCAGGCGCGATGTCCAATTACGAGGATATGCGCAAGTCCATCGAGGCCTACAAGCCTGTCGTCGCGCGTGCCTTCGAAAGGAAGTATGGCGTCCACCTGTTGGCGATCAACGCCTATCCCAGCCAGCAGATCTGGTGCAACAAGCCGGTCATGAAACTGGATGATCTCAAGGGCCTCAAGACCCGCGTCTACTCCGCCTCTCTGGGCGATTTCATCAACGGCATCGGCGGCGTTCCGGTGACGATCTCGCTGGCCGAGGTGGTGCCCGCGCTGCAGAAGGGCGTCGCCGACTGCGGCATCACTGGCACGATGGTCGCCTATGACAGCAAATGGGGCGAAGTCGTCACCCATGTCTACATGGCCGGCCTTGGCTGGGGCCCTGCGTTCATCGTCATGAACAAGCGCCGGTGGGACGGTCTCGACAAGCCCACGCAGGACTTCCTGACCCAGCAGTTCACCAAATATGAAAGCGAGTCTCTGGATGCGACGAAGGAGAATGACGAGCAGGGCTTCATCTGCAACACCGGCAAGGGTGGCAAGTGCCGTTTCGGCGAGCCGGGCCATATGACGCTTGTCGTCCCGAGCGCCGAGGACAAGGCGAAGATGAAAAAGGTCGTCGAAGACTATGTGCTGTCGTCCTGGGCGAAACGGTGCGGCGCGGAATGCACCAGGGAGTGGAACGAGACCATCGGCAAGGTGAACGGCATCACGGCGAAGGCGAAATAGCACCGTTCCTGATGACCCTCCATGGGCTGACCGGCAGGCGCCGCAAAAAGTTGGAGCGGCGCCTGCCTTGTTTCCGGAATGCCCGGGCCCGGCCGAACTGCCCCTGAACCGCCTGCCGCCCAGGCCCGGTGTCTGTCATGACATCGCCCCCGCCAGTGCCGGCGCTGAGATCGTCCATGCTGCCGTAGACCTCGTCGGCGCCGGCGTTGCGCAGCAACTCTGGCCATTCCGCTGTGCAATGGCGGGCGCCGGTAAAGCCAATCACCGTCATCCCGGCAGCCTTTCCGGCTTGAACCCCGTGCGCCGCATCCTCGATCACCAGACAGTCGTGCGGAGCAATGGCCATTTGCGCTGCAGCGTACAGGAAGATGTCAGGCGACGGTTTTCCGCGGTGGACGATTTCGGACGAATAGATGTGCGGATGGAATCTGTTCCAGAGGTCTACCAGTTTCAGGGCGTGTTCCAGGCGTTTCAAGGAACTGCCACTGGCGATCGCCATGGGAATATCACGAAACGAGGCATGGGAAAGGAAATCACGAACACCAGGAACGGTCTGCAGTTCTGTTTCGAATAACGCCTCCCGGGCGGCATCTTCCTGCGTCCAGTCGATCCTGGAGGCCAGGTCTTTTCCCGTTTCCTGTCGAATAATATCGGCAATCTGCAGTTTGCTCTGGCCAGCAAAGCGCCGCGCGAAATCGATCATCGACAGCGGGTATCCGGCGCGCGTGTAGAATTCCGCTGCAATGCGGCACGCCAGGACTTCGCTGTCGATCAGGACTCCGTCGCAATCCCATATGATTGCCTTGAAAGTCATGCCCTTGAGCTCTTTTGGGTGTCGGTTCGCCGAAATGCGGCGCAGCTGGTGGGAAGGGAATCAAGTGGCTCGCCCTGTCTCGAAGAGATCAGGATATGCCGTTTGGATGACAGGACAGTTGTCTGGAGTTGTCATTTTCTTGTCCATATACGTGTTTGTAGAAATTCAAGTGCCATGTCTATCGCTTTCACATTGATTTGTGGTCGGCGGAACCAATATAATTGGGTAACATGATTAGGGCACAGAGTGGATTTTTCTGCGGCTATTGAAGGCGATCTCTGGAAAGCCAATATATGCACATGAGTGCGAACGGCGGCATCTGGTATCGCATATTTATTGGGATGGAATATCGGCTGCTGAATCCACCGAGATCAGGTGCAGGATGGGAAGGTTACAGGACACTGTCTTCCAGAATGGCTTGAATTCCATTTCGCCTGACGACTTCAAGACTGTCATGAACTGGTTGGGGCGTGATGGCTTCTGGGCGAGGCAACCGACGCGCAACCTGCCAGAGCAACTCCTGTGGGCCGTTGCGATCCTGGTGGTGGCCAGCGCCACGCGCAGCCTGCTCAATCCGCTCCTGGCTGATCACCTGCCCTACGTCACTGGAGAGCATTGCCGACGGCGTCATCACGACCGACACCGCGGGACGGATTTCGAACGTCAATCACGCCGCGGAGGCAATCTGTGATGCAAAAGCCGAAATGGGAATTGGCCAGCCTCTTGATGCGTTTCTGAAGCTCCGCGACGAGATTTCAAGTCTGCCGATTGCAAATCCGGCAACCGCGCTTTTGCAGGCGCCCACCGCGACAGGCAACGCGGAGCACCGTCAGTCTGTGAAAAGCCTGTCGGGCACCTATGTCCTTCTGCCGGACAATGACGAAGCGCGCTGAGTTTCGTTGACGGGAGCGCCGATCACGGCAGACCGCGGCGAGACCTATGGAACGGTTGTCGTCTTCAAGGACATCACGACCGAGCGCCGGATGCTGGACGAGATCCGCGAGCAGACCGCGGCGGCCCAACGCATGGCCGCGGATCTCGGGGAAGCGCACAAGCGCAAGGATGAATTCCTGGCCACGCTCGCCCATGAACTCCGTAATCCCCTTGCCCCGGTTCGCCTGGCTTCGCAAATGCTGCGTGCCGCCGACGGCGATGCCGGGAAGATCGACGCTGTAGCGGATATGCTCGAGCGCCAGGTGACCCAGTTGTCGCGGCTGGTCGATGATTTGCTCGATGTGAGCAACATAACGCGCGGAAACTTCCTCCTGCGCAAGGCGAACATCGACCTCGAGAGCGCCGCCACGCTGGCCGTGGAATCCATCCAGCCGGCAATCGACAAGGCCGACCAGCGCCTGATCATCGAGATGCCTGAGCATCCCGTGTATCTCTATGCCGACCAGACACGCATTGCACAGTTGATCGGAAACCTGTTGAACAACGCCTCCAAGTTCAGTTCTGCCGGGGCCACGATCAAGCTGACCTTGGCGGCCGCCGGCGATTTTGCCGAAATCCGCGTCACTGACGAGGGCATCGGTTTCGAGCCCTGTCATGCCATGCAGATCTTCAACCTGTTCTATCAGGTGGACAAGTCGCTCGGGCGTCAGCAGTCGGGGTCCGGCATCGGGCTCACGATTGCCAATCGTATTGCGACCATGCACGGCGGAGCGATGTTCGCCGAAAGTGCCGGGTTGCGCCGTGGCGCGACGTTCGTCGCAAAATTACCGGTGACGGACCAGGAACCATTGCCACCTGAGGAGATGCCAGAACTGCCGGAAGGGGTGCGGCGCTTTCTCGTCGTCGATGACAATGTCGACGCCGCCAGCGCATTGTCCGCGCTGCTGGGCATCCTGGGCTTCGAGACCTCGGTCGTGCATGACGGTCCGCAGGCGATCTCGGAGGCAGAGAACTTTCAGCCGGACATCATCCTGCTGGATATCGGCTTGCCGACGCTCGATGGCTACAAGACCTGCCGCGCGATACGCGAGAGGTGCTGGGGACGGAACCTCAAGATCGTTGCGTTGACGGGGTGGGGTCGCGAGGAAGACAGGACCAGGGCGTTCGAGGCAGGCTTTGATGCGCATCTGGTGAAGCCTGTAAGCCATGCCGAGCTCTGGCGTGTGGCCGCACGGCTTTTCACCTCCACGGAACGGGCAACCATCTGAGCGCCCGCGCCGTCGCCGCAGGTTGGTGAGCCCGTGGTGGCAACGGCGTACACGATCAGGCGGTCAGTCCTGCTCGCTGTCGCCACCGTCGATCAGGACCCGCCGCCGCCCGACATGATCCGCCGGGCTGACAATGCCATCGGCCTCCATGCGTTCGATCAGGTCCGCGGCGCGATTGTAGCCGATGCCAAGGCGGCGCTGCAGGTAGCTGGTCGAAGCCTTTCCGTCACGATGCACCACGGCAATGGCCCGGTCGTAGAGATCGTCGGCCGATGACTGGCTCGCATCGGCACGCACCGGTTTCGCCGAGTTCTGCACGGCATCCTCGACGTCGCGCAGCAGCGCATCGACGTATTGCGGCTCGCCATTTTCCCGCAGCTTCTCGACTACGCTTTCAACCTCCTCGTCCGTCACGAACGGGCCATGGACGCGTGTGATCGAGCCGGAACCTGCGGAATAGAGCATGTCGCCCGAACCCAGCAGGTGCTCCGCGCCCTGCTCGCCGATGATGGTGCGGCTGTCGACCTTGGACGCCACCTTGAATGCGATCCGTGTCGGGAAATTGGCCTTGATGGTCCCGGTCACCACGTCGACGCTCGGGCGCTGCGTGGCCATCACCAGATGGATGCCGGCCGCACGCGCCATCTGCGCCAGACGCTGGACAGACCCTTCCACCTCCTTGCCGGCGACAGCCATCAGGTCCGCGAATTCGTCCACCACGATGACGATGTAGGGCATCGGCTCGGCGGCAACCTTCTCGTTGACATAGACGGCCTGGCCGGTCGTCTCGTCGAATCCCGTGTGCACCGTGCGTGCCAGCATTTCACCACGCTTGCGGGCGTTCCTGGCCCGCACGTTGAACATCTCGATGTTGCGCACGCCGAGCTGTGCCATCCGCTTGTAGCGCTCTTCCATTTCCGAGACCGCCCACGCCAGCGACGCGGCAGCCCGGTGCGGATCGGTCACGACCGGAGCAAGAAGGTGGGGGATGCCGTTGTAGACGGACAACTCCAGCATCTTGGGATCGATCAGAAGCAGCCGGCACTCGTCAGGCGACAGCTTGAAGATCAGCGACAGGATGAGCGCATTGACGCCGACGGATTTGCCCGACCCGGTCGTGCCAGCCACCAGCAGGTGCGGCATGCGGGCCAGGTCCGTGACGATCGGCTCGCCGCCAATGCTCTTGCCGAGCGCGACGGGAAGATGGGCGGATTGCGATCGCCAGGCCTCGCTCTCGAGGAGTTCGCGAAGATAGACAGTTTCGCGGCGGACGTTCGGCAATTCGATACCGAGCGCATTCTGGCCCGGAACGACGGCGATGCGCGCCGAGACCGCGCTCATGGAGCGGGCGATGTCATCGCCGAGTGCGATCACCCGTGACGACTTGGTGCCGCGCGCGGGTTCGAACTCGAAAAGGGTCACGATGGGGCCGGGCTTGATGCCTTTGACTTCGCCTTTGACGCCGAAATCGCCAAGCACATCCTCCAGCAGCCGCGCATTGCCGCGCAGGATCGGCTGGGTGTGCTCCGGGCCGGGGCGGGCAGCCGGAATTCGGTTCAGCAGATTGAGCGAAGGTGGCCGGTACTCGGCGCGCGTCCCCCGGAAGGGATTGAGCCCCCCCAGCAGCGAACCGGTGTTGGCGACTGGCTTGGGCGGTTCCACCTGCTCAGGTGGCGTCTGCGGCGCAAAGCGGCGCGACATGGAAACGCTGGCAGCTTCCGTCTCTTCATCGAAGGTGGCATGGCGTCCGCGTTCGGCAGGAGCCTGCGCGGGGGGCATGGGCGTGTGTGCGACCGGCGGCCGTTCGGGCGGCGGCGTGAAAGCCGGCTCATGGCTGCCCAGGTGTGGTTCCATGCGTGGGCCGTCGAGGTCCGGCAGGTCATCGTCATGCGGCCGATGGACATGCGGGGGCATGGCGAGATCCGGCGCTTGGCGTGCTGAAAGCAGCGACGATTGCGTCATCAGGATCCAGCGCTCGCGGGACATGTCGAGGGCAGCCGACAGCAGACACATGCCGCCAGCGAACATGAGGAGACCGGCCACGGCCCCGCCACGGCCAGGCAGGACCGCAGACATGAGGCCGGCAGACAGGTTGAAAACGATGTCGCCGAGCGCGCCGCCAAGGCCATGATTGATGCGCCAGCTCATGGGCGTCGGGAGGCTCGAGAGCGCCCCCGCCAGCACGATGATGGCGCCGACAAGGAGAACGCTGCGGACCTTGGCGCGGCTGAGCCGCCGCTTGATCAGCAGCTCGCCGCTGGCAAAGGCAAGGCCGAGGAACACCAGAACGGACGCAAACCCCAGGGATTGCAGCAGCAGGTCCGAGAAGATCGCGCCGATCGGGCCGAGAAGGTTGCGCGTGTGTCCCGCAGTCGCGTGGGTGAGTGACGGATCGGCTGCCGACCAGGTCAACAGGGCAAGCCACCCCGCCGCCGCCAGCAGGCCGCACACCAGGCCGCTGGCGCGGCTGATAAAGCCAATGAGCCTGCCGCTCAGCTCGGTCGGCAGCAGGGGTCTGGACTCAAAACCGTCACGCTCCACTTGCATGGGTCAACACGCTTTCGGACACTCAAACTGATACGATGCGTTCGAGCGCTTCCCTGATCGTCTCCGGCGGGTGCACAAGGGCAACTCTGACGTACTGTTCGCCAGGATTGCGACCGTCGCGGCCGGGCTGTGCCAGGAAGGCGCCAGGAACGACCTTGACACCGCAACGTTTCCATAGGGTTACCGTGGCCTCAACGCCGCCGCCCAAATGGCTCAAATCGAGCCAAAGGAAGAACCCGCCAGCCGGCCGCCGGTAGCCGAAACGACCCGTGAGAACAGCGTCGCAGACATCGAACTTGGCCTTGTAGGCCTGCCGGATCACCGAGGCGTGCTGCTCCTCGCCCCAGACCGCGATGGAGGCCTGCTGGATGATGCCGGGCATCTGCGGCCCGGTCAGGTTGCGCACTTCCGACATGATTTCGAGAAAGTCAGGGTCGCCAGCGGCAAATCCCGAGCGCAGCCCTGGCAGGTTCGAGCGCTTGGAAAGGGAGTTGAAGACGACGACATTCTTGAATTTTTCAGCCGTTGTTGCGGCAACTTCCAGGCCGCCCGTTGGCGGGTCCATGGAGTAGATTTCCGAATAGCATTCATCCACGAACAGCATGAAGTCATACTGCCGGGCGAGAGCGATGGCGCGGGCCAGGTATTCGGGAGAGGCAACCGCACCCTGCGGATTGGCCGGGGTACAGAGATAAAAGGCCACCGTCCGCTCCAGGACTTCGGGCATGGCGGCAAGCTCGTCGAGGTCGGGCAGATGTCCTGTCTTTTCGGTCGCGTCGAGATAGACGATCTCCGCATTCACCGCCGAGGCCGAGCCCAGGTAGGCGTGGTAGTAGGGGTTCGGCAGCAGCACCACCGGCTTGCCGTTCACCCGCTTGCGGCCCACCGTCGGCAGGATGGCGTAGAACAGCCCCTCGCGTGAGCCGTTCAGCACGATCAGGTCTCGCAGTGGATCAATTTGCCCTTGCAACCCGTAGCGCCGCTCGATCCAGGTCCCGATGGCCTGGCGAACGTCATCCGCACCGCGCGTCGGCGGATAGGTGCCCAAGAGCTGTTTTGCCTCTGCCATTCTGTCCATGACGAAGCCCGGCATGGTTTC
>JBKDZY010000402.1:0-3292 GCA_047971765.1 Hyphomicrobiaceae bacterium
GATATGGCGCATCTGTTGTCGTCGTGGTTCAACCGCGGCTTCCTGGTCCTCCGCCGCATCGACTGGCAGACCCCTGCAGCCATCCTCGAGAAGATCATCAAGTACGAAGCCGTCCATGAGATCCAGGGATGGGACGACCTGCGCCGCAGGCTCGATCCGGCCGACCGCCGCTGCTTTGCCTTCTTCCATCCCTCTCTGATCGACGAGCCTCTGATTTTCGTGGAGGTGGCCCTGACGCGAGAAATTCCCGGGAATATCCAGGATGTGTTGACAGCGCGTGTCACCGGGGCGGGAGACAACGGCACGCCGACCACGGCCGTGTTCTATTCGATCTCGAACTGCCAGGAGGGGCTGCGGGGCATCTCGTTTGGCAACTTCCTGATCAAGCAGGTGGTCGAGGAACTGGTCAGGGAGGAACCACAACTCAAGACGTTCGTCACCCTGTCGCCGGTGCCGCGCTTCGCCCGCTGGCTGGACCGTGCCCGCGCAGAGCAGAACGGCCCCGTCACCAGTGCCGACCGCGTTACCCTGCAGATGCTGTCCGATCCAGGCTGGATCGACGACGAGGAGGATGCCGAGGCCCTGCAGGCCCCTCTTCTCGCACTGGCGGCGCACTATTTCCTCGTTGCCAGGAGCCCGAACGGCAAGCCCGTCGATCCGGTCGCGCGCTTCCATCTGGGCAATGGGGCGCGGCTCGAACGCATAAACTGGATGGGAGATGTGTCCGAGAAGGGGCTGCGCGAGGCCCACGGCCTGATGGTCAACTACCTCTACGATCTGCGACACATCGAGAAGAACCATGAGGCCTACGCCAACGAGGGGGAGGTCGCTGCCGCCCGACAGGTCCGGTCGTTGTTGCGGTCCCAGTCCTGGAACAAGCAGAAGACAAAGGCTGTGGATACCGAAGCTCCCGCCTTGACGGACCAAACCCAACCCACCGATGCATCAGCACGGAAGGAAGCGACAGCCCCGCCCGAGGGCTGAAAACCGGCCTTGCCGGGCGCACCTTTGATGTCGGATGCCGCACAGGTGTCTGTAGGTTCCGGTGCCTTGTGCAAACGCGTGGCCCGTGCTTCTTAGGCTTGGCGATTTTGGGCCGACATCCCCGGCCCGCGCATGAAGGAGACGCAAGACATGCGTTACGACGATAGAGATCGTGAGAGCTCCAACGTCGAGGATCGGCGGGGGCAAAGCGGCTCGCCGTTCGGTCGCGGTGGCATGCGTTTCCCGATCCCCATCGGCCGGGGCGGGCGAGGCGGCTTCAGCATCACGACGATCCTCATCATTGGCGCCATCATGATGCTGTTCGGCATCAATCCACTGGACATCCTCCAGGGCAACTTCAACGGCGCCAGTCCGGGCGGCGGTGGCGGCAGCATCCAGATCCCGCAGTTTCCGCGGATTGACCCGGGTTCAGCCAATCAGCGCAGTTCGCCGTTCGAGATCCCCGGCAGGTCCGCAAATACAGATGCCAGCCAGGATGAGATGAAGAAGTTCGTTGGCCGTGTGCTGGCCGATACCGAAGACGTCTGGGGCAGCGTGTTCAAGCAGTTGGGCCGCACCTACAAGGACCCCAAGCTGGTCATCTTTTCCGGAGCCTATCCAACCGCCTGCGGCACCGGGCAGGCCGCCATGGGACCATTCTATTGTCCGCTCGACCAGAAGATCTACATTGACCTGGCCTTCTATGATGAGCTGAAACGCCGTTTTCATGCGCCGGGTGATTTTGCCCAGGCCTACGTGGTGGCGCACGAGGTCGGCCACCACGTGCAGACCCTGCTTGGCATTGCCGATCAGGTGCAGCGCGCCAAGGCACGTGCATCGCAACGGGACGCCAACCGCATCCAGGTCCGGATGGAGCTTCAGGCCGACTGTTTCGCCGGCGTCTGGGCGGCCTTGACGCAGCGCGACAAGAACCGCTTGCAGCCCGGTGACGTCGAGGAAGGGTTGAACGCGGCCCAAGCGATCGGCGACGACATGATCCAGAAGCAGACGACCGGACGGGTGGTGCCGGACGCGTTCACCCATGGCACGTCCGCCCAGCGCGTGCGCTGGTTCCGTCGGGGCCTCGAATCGGGGCAGATCCGCGATTGCGATACCTTCAATGCC
Organism: Hyphomicrobiaceae bacterium; assembly: GCA_047971765.1. Taxonomy (GTDB): domain Bacteria; phylum Pseudomonadota; class Alphaproteobacteria; order Rhizobiales; family Hyphomicrobiaceae. The sequence continues at coordinate 2,110 of JBKDZY010000402.1, forward strand.
CCGGATTTGTGATCCGTCATAGCCCGGGAGGGGAAAACGCCCGGCCTCTCGCTGACCACTTTGGATTCGAAAGTTCTGGGAACGTGTGTCTATGCACTCCTTGCTGACCATCATTCTTGCAGCAGGTAAAGGGACGCGGATGAAGTCCGCGATCCCCAAGGTGCTGCATCCCATCGCCGGCCTTCCGATGCTCGGGCATGTCCTCTTGGCCTCCGAAGCAGCCGGTACGGGCGCCCTGGCCGTGGTTGTGGGCCCCGAGATGGAAAATGTTGCGGCCCATGCCCGCGAGGTGGTTCAGCGAGCGTCGGTTTTTATCCAGACTGAACAGCTTGGCACCGCCAATGCGGTTCTGGCAGCCCGTGATGCGCTTGCGGCACACAACGGCGATGTCCTGGTGACTTATGGCGACACGCCATTGTTGCGGCCGGAAACGCTCAAGGCGCTGCAACTGGCATTGGAGGAGGGAGCGGACGTCGCCGTTCTCGGCTTCGAGGCTGCAGATCCCACGGGCTACGGCCGCCTGCTGATGGATGGTCCAGACCTGCTCGCCATTCGCGAGGAGCGTGAAGCCACACCGGAAGAACGCCAGATCAGGCTGTGCAACTCGGGTGTCATGGCATTTCGGTCGCCCGATATCGTGGGTGTTCTGGATCGCATCGGCAATGCCAACCGCAAGGGTGAATTTTATCTGACCGACGCCATCGAGGTCATCCGCAAGGACGGGCTCCAGGCCCGGGTGGTCACCTGTCCTGAAAGCGAGGTCATGGGGGTCAATTCGCGTGACCAGTTGGCCCAGGCTGAGGCGGTGTGGCAAACGCGGCGGCGCCTGACCGCCATGCGCGATGGAGCGAGCCTGATTGCCCCCGAGACGGTCTGGTTCAGTCACGACACCGTCGTCGGCAAGGATGTCACCATTGAGCCGAATGTCTTCATCGGGCCGGGCGTGATCATCGAGGACAACGTCGTGATCAAGGCCAACACCCACCTCCAGGGCATCGACGAGAAGAGCCGGGGTGGCATCCGCATTCGTTCGGGAGCCTAGATCGGGCCGTTCGCGCGCCAGCGTCCGGGCGCGGAAATAGGCCAGTATGACCATTTCTTCAATATCGAGTAAGTGAAGGCGGAAACGCTGGAGAAATGCGCCAACGCCAATCACATGGCCTACATCCGCGACGCCCGGGTC
>JBKDZY010000403.1:0-4849 GCA_047971765.1 Hyphomicrobiaceae bacterium
AGAACAGCCCCACCAGCTTGCCCTTGTGGAAGGTCGGCGTCGTGATGACAAAATCGTTGAGATGCCCGGTCCCCATCCACGGGTCGTTGGTGATGTAGGCATCACCCGGCTTCATGGTCTCGAGCCCGAAATGACGGATGAAGTGCTTCACCGATTCCGCCATGGAGTTGACGTGCCCGGGCGTGCCGGTCACCGCCTGCGCCAACATGCGCCCCTCGGTATCGAACACGCCCGCCGACAGGTCTCCCGCCTCGCGCACGATGGGTGAGAACGCCGTGCGCAGCAGAACCTGCGCCTGCTCCTCGACAATGGCGATGAGCCGGTTCCACATGATCTGAAGTTCGATGTCACCGTGCCTGTTCTGTGCCATCACCGGATCTCCTTCGACGTAAGGACGAGCGCACCGCCACCATCGACATGGGCATTGAAACTCGAGGAAACGAGCGTGGACGTGCCATCCTCGACAACCACGGCGGGACCTTCGATCCGCTGGCCCGGGGCCAGGGTACTCCGCTCATAGATTGCCGCATCGACCGGCTCGCCAAGGCGGCCATCGAAAACACTACGCCTGCCGCTCGGGGATGCTGCAGCACCCTGTGTCACGTCCGCCACCTCCGATCGCTTCTCGCGCGCCGTTGACACGCCAACCGACCAGCTCATGACCTCGATGGCCGCATTCGGGATGTGGCGCTCGAACAGGCGGCGATATTCCGCTTCGAAGATGTCGCGAATGGCCTGCACGTCAGAGGCAGTGATGGGACGATCCGGCAGCGCAACCTGGATCTCATGGCCCTGGCCCGCATACCGCATGAAGGCACCCCGTTCGACGCTGAGGGCGGCGCCACCAGCCGCCGATGCCGCCTCTGTGCTGGCTTCGCGGGTCATTTGGCCAAGAAGGTCGTTGACCGCCGCGACGTCGAGCTGGTCAAGGCGCATGTACCGCGCGCGCACCGTCTCATAGGCAGCCGGAGCCCGCAGAAAGCCGATGGCTGATCCTACACCCGCACCCGAAGGCACGATGACACGGGAAATGCCGAGCTTTTCGGCAAGCCGTGCGGCATGAAGCGGCGCAGCGCCGCCAAAGGCGATCATGGTCCGCTCGCCGATCGCCATCCCGCGCTCGACCGCATGAACGCGCGCCGCATTGGCCATGTTCTCGTCCACGATCTCGGCAATGCCCCAGGCGCCCTTTGATGTCTCCATGGCGAGCGGTTCACCGACGTTGGCATCAATGGCCTTCTGTGCCAGTGCCTTGTCGATCGAAATACTCCCTCCCGCAAAGCGGGCAGGATCGACCTTGCCGAGCGCAACATCAGCGTCCGTCACCGTCGGTTCGCTGCCGCCCCGTCCATAACAAGCCGGTCCCGGCTCGGCGCCGGCACTCTCCGGGCCGACCTGGATCCGCTTGAGTTCGTCGACACGGGCAATCGAGCCGCCCCCTGCGCCGATCTCCACCATCTCGATCACCGGGATGCGCAGCGGCATGCCACTGCCCTTCATGAACCGCTGCCGGCGATCAACCTCGAAGAATCGCGCCTTCAAAGGTTCGCCATTCTCGATCAGGCAGATCTTCGCCGTGGTGCCGCCCATGTCGAACGACAGGATGGAATGCTCCTTCCGTTCCTCCGCGACACCGGCCGCGAGAATAGCTCCCCCGGCCGGACCCGACTCGACGAGGCGCACAGGAAACCGCCGCGCTGTCTCAAGACTCGCAAGGCTGCCGCTGGACGTCATGAGATGAATGGGATTGCGGTAACCCTCCTTGCCGAAAGCCTCCGCCAGTCGCTTGAGATAACCGGCCATGAGCGGCTGCACATAGGCGTTGGCAACGGCCGTCGAGGTCCGGTCGAACTCGCGCGCCTCGGGACACACCTCGCTCGACAGCGTGATCTCGATCCCCGGGCAGACCTCCGCGATGATCTCTCCCGCACGCACCTCGTGGGCGTTGTTGACGTAGGAATGAAGGAACGCAACCGCAACGGCCCGGATGTCGAGGCGCTTCAGGTCTTCCGCAACCCGTCGCACCGCGGCTTCGTCGAGTGCGAGCCGCACCTGGCCTTCCACATCCATGCGCTCCGGCACGGTAAAGCGCAATGCGCGCTCGACCAGGGGCCGCGGCTTTTCCAGGAACACATCGTACTGGTCATAGCGGCTCTCGTCGGCAATCTCGATGACATCACGGAACCCCTTGGTGGCGACACGCGCGGTTTTCGCCCCCTTGCGTTCGATGATCGCATTGGTGGCCAGCGTCGTGCCATGAAGGAAAACATTGATATCGCCGAAGCCGAGCCCCGCCTCCGCGAGAACCTGTCGCGCGCCCTCGACCACGGCCTGCTCGGGCGCACGCGGTGTCGTCAGGACCTTGGTGGAGGTGAGTTCGCCGCCGCTTTCCAGAACGATATCCGTAAATGTGCCGCCGATATCGGCGGCAAGACGGACCACAGGTTTGGCAGAATTCATGAGCAGTGGCCTCATTCATGGCGATACGAACCCGGTTCGGCAATATCGTCTCGCAAACCGGGCCGCAAGCCAACAGAGTCGTCAAATCGGGCAGAAAACCAGCAATCACCCGCGCTTGGCGCGCATCGCCTCGATGTAGCCTGCAACCCTCGACTTGATCGAACCATGGCTGACCGATCGGACGAGCGCAGCCATGTCCGCGTCACGGTTGTCGGTCGAAAGCCGCCCCGTGATCCGTCGCGTCACATCGCCATCGAGTGTCGTGGCCGTATCGAGGACACTCGCGATGACGCCGGGCCAGTGCTCCTGGGGTTCGATATCCTGCACGTAGCCGCAGGTGAGCGCCTCGTTGCAATCGAACGGCCCATCACGGAACAGCAGAAGCCGCGCTGCATCGGCGCCGACAAGGCCTTCAAGCCGGCGCGTACCGAGAACGACACCGAACTTGGGCCCCGGCATCCGGAACCGCGTCCCCGGTGCCGCGACCCGAAAATGACAGGCAGAAAAGAGATCCGCCGCAGCTCCGTAGCAGGCCCCATGCGCAAGCCCAAGCGTGATGACCGGCGCGTGGTAGACCGCCTGCAGCATCTCTTCCACACGGATGAAGCGCAGCATCAGGTCACCGTCGGTCATCTCATCCAGGCCGTCGAGATCGAAACCGCCCGAGAAGCCCTTGCCTTCCCCCGAGAAAACCAGGAGGCGCGTCCCGTCGCGCCCAGCCGCCTCGACCGCCGACGCAAGCCCCTCGACCAGGGCTTCACTGAATGCATTCAGCTTTTCGGGACGCGACAGGTGGACATGGGTCATATCGCCTTCGCGCAAAACGGAAACATGAGCGGTCATCGGGACTTCGAAGCTCCTTCTTTCCTGCCTTGATCGACAACCGCACCATCACACAGGCAACCGCGGGGGCGCCAGTAGGGAACGCACCGCGATGCTGAAGAGGAACCCGGACCGGAGGGCCGTCGTCGCCCCTCACCTCAACGGAAGGGCGGTTCGTCGAACGATCGGAGTTTCCGCGAGTGCAATGTATCCCCCAAAGCCTTGAGCTGGCCGAGTGCAGCAATGCCGATATCGAGATGCTGTGCCACGGCAGTTTCATAGAAGGCATTGGCGGCCCCCGGCAACTTGATCTCACCATGCAGGGGTTTGTCGGACACACACAGCAGCGTGCCGTAGGGCACGCGCAGACGATACCCCTGGGCAGCGAGCGTACCGCTCTCCATGTCCACCGCGATGGCGCGGGAGAGGTTGATCCGGCGGCGTTCCTGCGTGTAGCGCAGTTCCCAGTTGCGGTCGTCGTTGGTGACGACGGTTCCCGTCCGCAGGCGACGCTTGAGCGTGTCGCCGCTATCGCCGGTAATGCGCGCCGCCGCCTCCTGCAGGGCGACCTGGATTTCGGCCAGCGCGGGAATGGGAATATCGGGCGGCACCAGCGCGTCCAGAATACGGTCCTGCCGCAGATAGGCGTGCGCCAGCACATAGTCACCCATGGACTGGCTGTCACGCAGCCCCCCGCAGTGGCCGATCATCAGCCAGCAATTAGGCCGGATCACCGCGAGATGGTCGGTGATGTTCTTGGCATTCGAGGGGCCGACTCCGATGTTGATCAAGGTCACGCCGTTTCCATCCGCCCCCACCAGATGGTAGGCCGGCATCTGGAAACGGTGCCATTGCGAACTGGCGATCAGCTTTTCGCGCGTCTCCGGCGAATGCTCCGGTCGGATCTCGACATTGCCCGGCAACACGACCTTGTCCGCATCCGGCGCACCCAGCCGATCCATGGCGCGGTTCACGAACTGGTCGACATACCGGTGGTAGTTCGTGAGCAGGATCCAGCGCTGTACGTGGCGCCAATCGCTGCCAGTGTAGTGAACGAGACGCCGCAGCGAAAAATCCGTACGCGCCGCATCGAAAAGCGACAGCGGATGCGGTTCCCCCTCCAGATGCTCGAACTGCCCATCCGCAATCTCATCTCCCACGACCGACAGCCTCGGCGTTGGAAAATGGCGAGCGAGATCAGCGGGCGTAATACCTGCCTTGGCAACCTCGTCCACCCGCTCGAGGACATAGGGATAAGGAATCTCCTGACCGCTGAGTCCGACCTCGATCTCCGCGCCGAAGTCTTCGACAAGCGGTTGAAGCTGCTCCAGCAGATAGCCGCGAAAATGGCCCGGATGGGTAACGGTCGTCTCATAGGTGCCGGCACGCTGCAGGCGCGCATAGGAGCGGTGGACAGGCAGTTCCGGCGCGACCTCGCCGCGGTAGCGCACGGTCAGCCGTGGATAGCGGAACTTCGATCGCTCCGTGACCGTCGGCGGCACCCGTGTCTCGATATAGCGGTCAAGTGCACCTGCCAGCGCCTGCGTGGCCTGACCGTAGAATTTCT
>JBKDZY010000404.1:0-2796 GCA_047971765.1 Hyphomicrobiaceae bacterium
CAGATAGCCGAGCGCCGGGATGGAGAGGATCGACACCTCCAGCAGGAAGCCTTGATTCGGTCCAAGGGGCAGGCTGCGCTTGAAGAAGGCGTAAAACCCCCAGGAAAAGAAAAGCCCGACCGCGACCAAAGGCAGGCTGCCTGTTTCCAGCGTCAGAATCGCGACGGCAAGCCCCGCCAGCCCAACGGCCACCCATTGCAGCCGGCCCAGCCGTTCCCCCAACAGCAGCGCCGCCAGGCAGACGGAAAACAGCGGGTTGATGTAATAACCAAGCGCGGCCTCGACCGTATGGTTGTTGGCGATGGACCAGACATAGATCAGCCAGTTGATGCTGATCAGCGCGGCCGTCAGCGCCGCCATGGCCAACCACCGGGGGCGGGTCAGCGCGGCGCGGAACTCGGCGGTGCGGCCGGTCACGATCAGCACGCCCGCCGCAATCGGCAGCGACCAAAGAACCCGGTGGGCGATGACCTCTGCCGTGGGGATATGCGACAACTCCTTGAGATAGAGCGGCAGAACCCCCCAGAAAACATAGGTCATCAGAGCATAAGCCAAGCCTTTTGGCGAATCGGTATATGCGGGCGCATGGGTCATGAGGCAGACACTAGCCTGCACCATGAGTGAAGGGCAGAGGGGATCGGCGGGAATGCTCTCATTCCCCGACAAAAACAGTTAATTCTTGCACTCTGTTCGGGCGTGGTTCTCAATGCGCCGGACGGCAGATACGCCGCAAATTGAAGAGGTGAACTATGTTCAAGACCACAGTTTTTGCATTTGCCCTGACCATGACGACAAGCGCGGCTTTCGCGCAGGCGGCGCCGGATCCCGACATGGCCGTATCCGCTGCCCGTAACCAGCTGGGCGTGCTGGAATATTGCCAGACCGAGGGCCATATTGACGGCGCCGCCGTAGAGATTCAGGGCAAGATGATCGGTATGCTGCCGGCTGCCACCGACGAGGACGCTGCTGTCGCCGCCTATGAAAAGGGAAAGGAAGGCACTGTCAGCGCCATGGGCGTCGAGCAGAGCCTGGCTGACGCTGCAACTGCGCAGGGCGTCGACGAAGCCGCGCTTTGCGGCCAGCTTGCCCAACTGGTCGAGCAGGCCGGCGCGCAACTGCCGCAGTAAGCGCAACCTGAAATGCCGAACGCCGGGGTTATTGCGCCCCGGCGTTTTGCGTTGGTGGCCTTGCCATGCGCCGGGCATCTGCAATATCCGGGCCACGGCTCCAAGTGAGGGGATGTCCCGATGTTCAAGGGTTTGCGGGGGCTGGCCGCGTTGTTTCTGGTGCTCTGCCCGGCGGTTTCCAGCGCGGCGGACGCGCCCTGTATCGATCGTGTGCCCGAAATCGTCGCCCGCGCCTACCCCGAGGCAGAGCGGATTGCCGGGAACGAATACCGGCTGGGCGAGGCCCGGATCCGGCTGCCGGCCGGTGATGCGTCCTCGGCCTTCGATGTGATTTGCCGGAAATGGCAGGCTTATCCGGGCCATCTTCTGGTCGCGGTGCCGTTGATGCAGGCGGATGTGGGCGAGGATGCCGAATTCCAGCAGCAGGGCGACCTTGAGCTTGTCGTGATGAATCATGAAACGCTGGAGGTGCAGACGCGCATGTTGCTGCCGGATTTCCTGCTGGGCGACGCGATTTCCGTAACCGGCATTGCCTTCGACGCCGCCTATTATGATGTTTTCGGCGATGGCCCTGCCTTTGGCTTGCGGCTGAGCCATGCCGGCCAATCCCGACCCAATCCGTTCGAGCAGCAGCTTTTATGGCTGTTCGACTATGATCCGGACGGGCTGCGCCCGATCCTTGAAAAGCTGATTGTCGCGCAGCGCGGCGGCGAATGGGATATGGAATGCGCCGGGCGCTTTTACGATATTTCGCGGGTGCTGGATATTGCCGCCGAAAGGCATAACGGTGCTGCCGATATCGTCGTTCTGCCAACCGAAGCGCATAGCGAGAACAGAATGGAAGGCAGCGAATGCCGCACCTTCGATATCCCGCCAGAGATGCCATTGCAGGCCGTGACGCTGCAGTATGATGGCGAACGGTATCTGGTGCCGGATGGGCTGGCCGGCTGGTAACCGCAACGGAACGGTGATCAACAGTAGGCCGGCTGAGTCTCCTAGGCCAGACCGGCCTCATCCAGAAGCGTCCGTCCGTCGCGGTTTTCGATCTCGATCACCCACAGGTCCGCGTCGAAGCCGGATTCGCGGGTGATGGCCGCGTCGATCCCGGCTTCCGGGCCTTGGGCGATCTGTGTCCATGGCCGCGTGTCGCTGTCAAAGTCCCACTCGCGGCGCCATAGCGCCGCTTGGCCGTCCAGCGTTGCGCATTTGACCATGACCGTGCCGGCAGTGTCGTCGCCGTGGTGGGTCACATAGGCGGGGATGTCCGCCAGCGCCAGGCGGTGCAGATAGGCGCCGACCCAGACATGCGCGGCAAGCCGGGCCTCAGCCATCGTCGAAATCGAGGCCCATTTCGGTGAAACGCTCTTTCTCGTCCAGCCATTTTTCGCGGACCTTCACGGTCAGGAACAGGTGCACGGGCCGGTCGAGGAATTCCGCCAGCTCTTCCCGTGCGGCCTTGCCGACGGCGCGGATTGCCTCGCCCTGGTGGCCCAGCACGATGCCCTTGTGGCCGTCGCGGGCGACATAGATGATCTGGTCGATCTTCGCGCTGCCGTCCTTGAGATCTTCCCAGTTTTCGGTTTCCACGGTCAACTGATAGGGCAGTTCTTCGTGCAGGCGCAGGGTCAGCTTTTCACGGGTGATCTCGGCCGCGATCATGCGCATGGTC
>JBKDZY010000405.1:0-7138 GCA_047971765.1 Hyphomicrobiaceae bacterium
TCGATCACGGCAGTGCTGGATACGCATTTGATGTGGTACTTGCCCCTGCGTCCGCGCTTCAGGATGATGACCTGCCGGGCGGCGAGGAGCTTGCGGCATTCGTTGGCCATCACATGGAGGAGTTCGGTTTCGTCCTTGGCGGCTCTTATCCTGCTTTCAAAGGTGAGCAGCTGGACGGCGCCGACCTGTCCGGGCGACGCCTGTCCGATCATCGCGCCTGATGTGGTCTGGGGCTTGGGGGGAGCAGGTGCCTCTCCCGCGGCAGGCGCTTGCCGGCGGCTGTTCCTGTTGTCCGTCATGGTTGCTTCTCCCCGTACTGTGGCGGAGAAATCCTGGCGCTGCCACTCATTCCGGGGAGCACATGCGGGGCTGGTTCGGTGAAGCGGCCCCAGATTTCCAGCGTGCGGCTCACCGGTTCGACGATGGCGCCGATATACATGATGCGGACGGTGTGCCGGGACCGTGTTTCCTCGACCAGGAACTGGAATTCATCGCCAACCTTGAGCCACGCCGACCAGTTGGACGGAACGATGACGTCGACCTCGAGGTCGGCGTCCTTGACGATCTTCATCAGCGGGGAATTGGACTGGGGCATTTCGAAGACGTCAACGAGCCGCTCAACGATGTGGCCGTTGTAGGGTGCGAGGATCGCGCACTGCGAGAGCCTGATGCGTAGCGAGTCGGCGGTAGCCGTTGCCTGCGCGAGTTTGGCAACAGCAAGGGCCAGCTCGTTCGATCCCGTGGCCTTGCGTTGCAGCAGGAGCCGATTCGTCTCGACAACAATCTGCTGCGCCTTCACGTCTGCCTCGGCGGCACGCAGGTCGGCTTCGTAGCGCCGGCAGTCGAACGACAGCAGAAGATCGCCCTTGCGGAACGACTGGCCGGCCTTGAGCGGGATGGCGGCGACCCGCGCGACGAGATCGGTGGAGATGGTGGCGGCCGATCCCGGCCGCACAATCCCTCTCACGGTGACTTCATTCTCCCGGGCCGCATGCAGCGGTGTGTGCAGGACGAAGGCCGAGGAAAAAGCAGAAAGGAGGACCCAGAGCACCCGAACCATCACTCAATCTCCTTTTTCGACAAATGAAAACTCAGCGGGCTGCAACCCGGACTTCGTGGGAGACAGCCTGCTTGATTTCCGCAATGCTCATTTGTTTCGTGGGCAAATGGTCGCCGATGGTGAACCCGATCGCGGCTAGGGCGCCGGCGGTCGCGCTTTGAAGCTCCGCGAATGCCATGTCGCGTTTCACCATCGCGATCAGCGTGTTCATTTCCTCGCGGATGGCGGTCTGCTCGCTGATCTTTCCGCTTTGCAGCGAGGAGCGGATGTGGCGCAGGATGCGCCGCTGCACACTGTAGAATTTCTGCGCCGTCGTGAATTCGCGCCTGGCATGGTAGAGGCGCGCGCGGCCGACATGAACCTGAGTCATGATTGCCATGGTGACGGCCAGGGCGCGGGCGTCGAGAAGCGCATCCTGGGCCTCGAGTTCCGACCGCCGCGCCGGGTACGAGAAGACCTTGATGAGGTTCCAGCTTGCCTGGGCGCTCCAGGCGACCCAGTGGTTGTTATAGAGGAAGGTATTGCTGTTCCAGGCCGGTGTCGCGTCAAGCGAGATGCCCGGCAGCATCTGCAGGATGGCGGCCTCCGCCTCGTGGGCGTTGATGCGCTTGCGGTAGGCGACCTCGCGAAGCTCGGACCGGTGTTCCAGCGCCGTCGCAACCATGTCGGATGCGGACAGCTTGATGTTCTGGGGGGGCGTGAAGTGGCTGGGTATGGCGACACTGTACGGCTTGCCGGGGTCGAGATTCGCGAGTGCGGCGAGCTGGGCCTTGGCGCTGCTGAGTTCGGTGGAGAGCTTGCGCAGTTCGCGCTGGATCTCGAGAAGCTCCCGCTCGTAGTTCAGGGCCGTCAGTGGAGACGAGTTGCCATCTTCCTCCAGGGCCTTGGTATCCGCCAGCGCGCGTGCGACACGGGCTTCCATCGATTTGATGCGGTGGGACAGCCGAGTTGCGGAAACGGAGCGCCAGTATGCAGTCCGGACGTTCTCGAGCATACGCGTGACAACCCGGCGCTGCGTTTCCTCCGCGATCAAGACCTGGTCGGCCGCCTGCTGGGCCCGGATATAGGACAATCCGAAGTCGAGAATGTGCCAGCTGAACTTGATGTCGGCATCCCGGACATCGCGCTCCGACGAGGTCGATGACGACAGCGACTGGTTGCCGAGTTCGGTGGGGCCAAGAATTTCAACGCTCGACCCGCCGGCATAGTTGTTGCGGTCTGCATAACCGGTATTGGCGACGGCGTTGGGCAGCATCGAGAAATGGGCAACGTGAAGCTGACGCCGCGAAACAAGGGCCTGCATCACCTCGATCTCGCGATCCAGGTTGTATTTCAGTGCACGTGCCATGGCCTCGTGCAATGTCAGTTGACCACGCAGTGGTTCCTGATTGGCGGTTACACGCTCCCGCTTGTCGATGGCGTAGGCTGTAATTTCGCTGTTTGTCAGAGGCTCGGGCTGGATCGCGCAGCCGGACAATAGCCAGCTTGTCTGCAAGATCAGGATGACTGCTCGTTTTTGCATGGCGCGACTTAGCCCTTTATAATTGTTGGGCTTTTGACTCTCAGATTCGCAACCTGTGGTCGAGTTCATTTGTATGCCCGACTCATCATTGCAACCAATGGTGGTGTATATCTGCTACTAAATCGTTGTGCCGAAGGTTGGTTTTTGTGGTGATTATGTGTTGGCGGATTGAGAGAAATATCGAGAAAATTCCGTATTTTGTATGAAACTCCTTGTGCGGGCATCTGTATTTCACAACTTATGGTAGTTGTTCAAAAAATCCAATCTGCGTGTGAAATTAGGCAAATCTAGACAATTTGAGATCCTGCCTAAATGATTTGGTAGTGCAACTACACCTATGGGTTGAGATAACTCGATACCATAGGTGATCCCATGCTCAACGATGTACAGAAGTTCCTGGTCGGCAGTGCAAGACATGCGAGCGAATTCAATCATCGGTTGATTGGGACGAGGCCGCTCGAAGCACCGCAGTTCAAATCTGCAACCTCTGGTTTCCGGATCTCCAAGAGATCATGGGATCGTATTCGCGCGATCGCCAGGTGGCCGAAGGTATTGCCCAGTCATCTCGCGCGACGCCTGGTCGTCAAGTCTCGCCGTCGCGTGCGCCGGATGTTGGCGGCAGCAATCCGGCGGCGGCAACGAAACCAGCACGCCATGATGCTGCGCACGGGCGCGGAGGCGGGAGAGGCCAGTTCGCGGCTGGGTCTTTTGGCACTGGAACCGCGTATCGTATTTGATGCGGCGGCAACCGCTACTGCCGAGGTGGCTGCCGACCAGGTTGCCGAGCAGCAGGCCCAGGATGCCGTGGCGACCTCGAGCGATGGTGGTGGCGACACGGGTGCTACAGACTCCTCCAGTGATGCCCTACTGGCAGATGGTCAAACGACGGAACAATCCGGATTCTACGATCAAACAGCCGGTTTGGACTTTGATGCATTCGACGCCGCCATGCCGGTGACGGCTGTGCATGAAATCGCATTCGTCGACGGATCTGTTGAAAATGCCTCGGAGCTGATTGCAGCGCTTCCGTCGACAGTCGAGATCATCATGCTTGATCCGTCGCGGGATGGTGTCGAGCAAATCGCGTCGATCCTCGATGGTATGGAGAACCTCGACGCGATCCATATCCTGTCGCACGGTTCGGAAGGCAGCCTCAGCCTCGGCAGTGCGACGCTCGACGCCACGTCGATGCAGGGCGAGTACATCGATGAACTTGCGATCATTGGACATGCCCTCTCTGCAGACGGCGACATCCTCATCTACGGCTGCGACTTCACGACCGGCGACAAGGGTCTCCAGGCCGCGATGATCCTCGGGGGGATCACGGGAGCCGACATTGCGGCCTCAATCGATCCTACCGGTTCGGCTGATCTGGGTGGCGACTGGGACCTTGAAACCAATATCGGCACCATTGATGAGACCGCATTCGATGTCTCTGTGTGGTATGGCCTGCTGGCGGCGCCAGTCGCAAATGCGGATGGTCCCGTTTCCATGGTTGGTGGTGTGGAGCGCACCATTGACGTGCTTGCCAACGACACGGATGCCGATGGCAATACGCGGACCATCACGGGCATCAAGGATCTTGCGCATCCAAACGCTGCAGCCCTTTCCATTGCGACGGGGCAGACGATCACGCTTGCCAGCGGGACCACGATCACGCTGAATGCCGACAAGACGCTTGCCGTCACAATGCATCCGGATGTGACGAGCCAGGAAGTCTTCCAGTATGTCATCTCGGATGGTACGGGCAGCACGGCGACAGGGAATGTGACGATCATCCGTGACACGGATGGTGATGGCATCATGGATGCGGTCGATACCGACGACGATAACGCCGGAATTTCCGACGCCCGCGAGGGGCTGTCCACAAGCAGGCTGGATTTCGCCGTGGCTGACGGATTGGCCGCACTGGCCGGTGAAACGAAGACGCAGACCTACGGCACGACCAATCCCGATGTCACCTTCGAGCTCACGATGCATGCGGACATGGGGAGTGTTGTCGCCTACGCCAATGGCCCGTCGTTCATCGGGCGCAACCCGGATGGGGACAAGAGCTCGATCGTGTTGACCCTGTCTGGCATGACGTCCACGTCGCAACAGAACACGGTCAACATCAAGTTCAGCGATGCCGTGCAGAATGTCAGTTTCGTGTATGCGGATATTGATGGCGGCAATGGCATCTCGAACGAAACCGTCACCTTCATCGGCAAGTTGAATGGTGTGACGCGTATTCTGACGCCATCGGAAGTGCAGCTGCTTGCCGATACGGCTCCCATGCAGGACGGCAATACTCTTTCCGGGGAGGATGCTGGACCGTCGAACGCAGTCCGCATTACCTTCAAGGAGAAGATCGACGAACTGCAGATCATTGCAGGGATCACGAGCGACAATCTCAACACCTCCACCGCGCAGGCGTTGTTCGATCTCAAGTTCGAGCATGAGAAGCCCGGCGACACCGATGGCGATGGCGTTGCGGATCATCTCGATATCGATTCCGATAACGATGGCATTACCGACACCAATGAGACCGTCAACACCGATGGCCTCTCGGCTGCCACGGCCTTCCAGGATCTGGGCATGGCCGGTACCGTCAGTACGCCCGGACTCTATTATTTCAATGTCGATGGTCATGCGTTCAAGACGTATGTCGATGGCAACGGCTACATCCTGACTGCCATCGACTTTGGCGATGGTCCCGGCGCATTGCCGCAGACCAGCAATCTCACCAACCTATCCCGTGGGATTCTTGATCCGGCCTCGCTGTCGGCGCTTTCGGGGGCGACGGAAATCCGCATCTCGTCGAGCAATGGCGCGATCGACGCAACGTCCAAGGACGTTGAACTCATCAGCCGTGTCGCAAGCAATACCTCGCTGAAGTATTCGGGCACGGCCGACAATTTCATGAACGACTTCTGGATTGGAACCGGCGCAGCCAACCTGACCGCTGATGGTGCGGCATCGACGCTTGGCAGCAGCCTCGACCAGAACATCTTCCATGCGTCTGGAAACAGCGCGAGCTTCATATGGGTCCCGGGTTCCAACTATCAGCGCACGCTCTTTACCGATGGTGAGATTCTCTCCACTCAGGCGCTTTATCTGTGGGTCAAGGCACCAACATCTCCAACTCGGGTCGACGTCAAATCCGATGCGGATGTCTACGCGAATCGTGTTGATATCGATAGCGACAACGACGGCATAACCGACAACATCGAGGCGCAGACGACCGCCGGATATATCGCGCCGTCGGGTATGCCTGGTGCCGGCTTCACCGACACCGATCACGATGGTCTTGACGACAACTACGATGCCAATATCAGCCTCTTCAGCCAGACCACGTCAGTGGGCCTGATTCCAGTCGATACCGATAGTGACGGCAAGGCCGATTATATCGATACCGATTCCGACAACGATGGTTTGCTCGACATCGCCGAGCGGGGTGATGGGCAGCCCAAATCGGTGACATCTCTTACCGACACCGATCGTGATGGATTGCTGGATCTTTTCGAGGCTGGCACGATCAATGATGGATTCGATGTCAATGATAGCAACCGCGCCGACACGACGTTGTCGCTCAATCTGGCAAGTGATCCGTTCCTTGCCGCCGATGGCAGCGATGCAACGCCGCTGATCAAGGATGCGTAGTACCGTGATGCAGACGCGGACAACGATACTGTCATCGATTCGATCGATATCGATGATGACAACGATGGTATCCTGGATACCACAGAGAACGGCACAGAAACGCTGCTGGTGTCGTGGCCCAACAATTCGGGGAGCACGGCGCCTATCATCCAGTCTCCTGCCATGGTGCAATCCGCCAATGATCTTGTCGTTGGCTCGGGTGTGACTTCAACGGTGTTCGCGCCCTCGGCGATTGCCCTCCAAGGGGTCGATACGAAAAACCTCACTGATTCCTATCTTGCCAATGACTATATCCAGTACGGTTTTACCATCAGCAATTCTGCGGACACGCTGACCAAAATCCGGTTTGCACGCAATGGAACGGCTGGCGAATATCACGTCGGTTTCATGATTTCCTCCGATGGCTTTGCGACGTCAACAACGCTGGTCGATGATTATGCGGTGCCCTCGGCCTCAGCATATCAGCGCTACGAGATCGGTATCCCACCGTATCAATTGCAACCAGGCACAGCATATCAGGTTCGGGTCTATTTCTTCAGAAGCACGAGTGGGACCGTGCAGGACTTCGATGATTTTGCGGTGAGTGGCGGCAAATACGATGTCGATGGCGATGGACGGGTCAACCGAATCGACATTGACAGCGACAACGATGGCATTACCGACAACGTCGAAGCACAAACGACAGCGGGATACATCGCGCCGACAGGGAATGGCATTATCTCTGATGCAAACAACAACGGCCTGGATGATGTCTACGAGGTGGCACCAGGAACGGCTGGATTCAATGCCGATGGCATAGGGCTCAAGCCGGTTGATACGGACGGGGATGGCAAGGCCGACTATATCGATACGGACAGCGATAACGATGGTGTTCTCGATATTGCGGAGCGTGGTGATGGGCAGCCAACAACGCT